>JAZQKF010000113.1:0-2423 GCA_045542015.1 Acutalibacteraceae bacterium | reverse complement strand
CATGGTCGTCGATATCCGGGATGCTCTGGGATGTGCATGCCCTGGCGGCGATGTCGCATAGGATGTCAGGGTGCGGAGTCCATGAAATCAACTCGACCTTCAGTGTACCGCCCCCGTGAGCTTGTCGGCGGGGCACCAGTCGGGAAATTCACCCGTGTCGTCCAGATCCCTACGTTTCTTCTGGCAGTACTGCCTGCCTGCAGAGATGCGGTTGAATGGGCACTGGGAGCAGGAGGACATCAACCATGTTTCATCCCCCTTGATGATGCGACGGCGGTTCATTCGGACCCCTCCATTGCATCCAGCTCGGTCGATATGTCCTTGGACAGCCTGCCGAGGTCGTAGGCGGCGGAGACCATGTCCTTCTTCATCAGGTGCTTGCGGATCTCGTCACAGCATTCGAGGACATAGGCGAGGAAATCTGCGGAGTCGGTCATTCGGACACCTCCTTTTGATATTCTGCATATCTACTCATCTTATCGGAGATTTGCTCATAAGTGTGCTCAAGGATCTGGATGGCCAGGGCTGTGTTTCCGCTGATTACCTGATCTCTGACATCTTGTGCGTTGCAGACGATAACCACCTCTATATCACGTAATTGCCTGTATGAAATCCCTGTTCCACCCATATCCTCAGATTCCAGGTCGGAAGATTTTTGAACGGTGAGTCCCGCCATATATCCTGTAGAATACAGGGCAAGGGCGTAATCCCCTTTTCTTAAGTCCTGTATGATTGATTGGAGTCTTTCGCAGATGAATTGCCCCATTAAGAGGAGAGATTCAGGCGTCAATTTGTTCATGCGCTCACCCCCTCATGGTAGGCATGCTCCCACTTGCAGGTACCTCCATAGGGGCACTGTGAGGGGAAATACACATCCAGAGGGTCGTCGGTGATGATCTCGCAGGCACGGTGGCACGCGTTGCAGGTGAAGATCTTCATTCCTTCACCTCCCTCAACGGACACCAGTCTGGAACCCCATTACCGAAGTAATCGACACAGTTGTCGAACAGGGGTGCTTTAGGATGCCTGCAACAGGCTCCCCATCCATCGTCTCCACCATCCACACAGGGACAATTGTAGCAATACGGCACATTGTACCTCTCCCCATCTATCTCTATGAATCTCATTCACACACCTCCAGATATTTTGTCAGGTCTATGGAGGGGAGTCTGGAGATGCACCTCTCATAGATCCTCCCCTCTTTCCTCAGCTCTCCCTTCACCTTTATGGTGAGTTTCGCCGGCTTGCGGAAGATCAGATGGTGGCAGACCATGCATCTTTCGACAGTCATTCGACCACCTTCCACTTAGCTTTCTGCTCTTCGTAGGGGAAGTATGAGTCCAGCCACTCATCATCAGCATCATCCTCTTTGAATTCGAAGCATCCGTCATGGAACCTCTGCTTGAGATGGAGGCGAAGGTCGCACCTCACGATCTTGCCATCCAACATCGCCCTCAGAGCCTGCTCGAATGTGAGGGGATATTCTTCGACGATGCCCTCCATGGAATTCAAAGGAGTATACTACGACCCTTTCCAATCATTGTCGAACCATTCTACGATTTGTCCATTCTTTGACAGTTTGAACATATAGGTGCGTTCAGGGTCATTGTCACACCTGTGATAGACTGTCTCCCCATCCAGCAGGGCCTGCATGGTCTCTCTCGCGGTCATCGACATCAGATCACCCCCAGCGTCCAGCAATCGGTTCCCCTGATGCGTGAATCGATTTCCTGGACGATCTTGCTCTTGTCCATGCCCGTGCCCCCCAGCCTCTCCATCTCGAGGGTGGCCCATGTGGTGGCGGTCTTGACGGTGCACTCCATCCAGTGGTGTCCGGACGCGTTGATCTCTATCACTCGCTCACCTCCTCCTCGTCGCTGAGTGCGGACCGTTTCCTCTCCTGGAGCTCGATCTCATAGTCTCTGGCCTTGTATCTAGTGGCCTCCAGATGGATGCCTCCTTCGATGTCCTTTCCCATCATTATACACCCGTAGGCCTTGTCCAGCTCGGCGCGGAGGTTGTGAATCATCCAGATGGCACGGTTGTAGGCTGTGTCCTCGCTCATTCGGCCACCGCCTTGCTTATCTCGGTCTCAAGGTACTCCATGACAAAGGGCATCTGGTACCTGATGGAGTTGATGAGGATCTGTGCGAAGATGCCTGCCTTCCCAAGGTCAAGCTCCTCCAGATCGTCCACGCCCCTCTGGATCATGGTCAGGATGGTGTATGCGTTCGTGCATGTGGCTACTGTGCGTACTGTGTCGTCCATGTCTTTACCTCCTTGGGAAGGGGTTTCGTAAGCGGTTTTCATGCTCTGGACCTCCCTGCGGTGGCCCTGCGCCTGCGGATGGATTCGTAGACCTTGCCGTGCTCGAAGCCCTCGCGATAGGCTTTTCCGCATGAGTCGCAGAAATGCAGGCCCAT
>JAZQKF010000112.1:0-2886 GCA_045542015.1 Acutalibacteraceae bacterium | reverse complement strand
CCCTTCGTGGGGCTGAAGTTCCTGCCCCCCGGCGGCGCCAACACCGCCAACATTAAGGAATACGTGGATGCTCCCTTCATCCACGCGGTGGGCGGCAGCTGGGTCTGCCCCGCCGCCGAGATCGCCGCGGGCAACTGGGATAAGATCACCGCCCTGTGTGTGGAGGCTCGCGCCGCCGCACGTGGCGAATAAGAAAGGATGAGTATTATGGCTAAAATCGTAACCTTCGGCGAGCTGATGCTTCGCCTACAACCCTATAACTACGAGCGTTTTGTTCAGTGTGACCACGTGGAGTTCACCTTCGGCGGCGGCGAGGCCAACGTGGCCGTATCCCTGGCCAACTACGGTATGGACGCCGCCTTCGTCACCAAGCTGCCCGCCCACGCCATCGGTCAGGCGGCGGTGAACAGTCTGCGCCGCTACGGCGTGGACACCTCCAAGATCGTCCGCGGCGGCGAGCGCGTGGGCATCTATTTCAACGAAAAGGGTGCCTCCCAGCGGGGCTCCGTGTGCATCTACGACCGTAAGTATTCCGCCATCCAGCAGGCCTCCGTAGCGGATTTCGACTGGGACGCCATCTTTGAGGGCGCGGACTGGTTCCATTTCACCGGCATCACCCCGGCCCTGGGTCCCAACGTGGTGGAGATCTGCCGTCAGGCCTGTCAGGCCGCCAAGATCCACGGCTGTAAGATCTCCTGCGACCTGAACTACCGTGGCAAGCTGTGGAGCCGTGAGGAGGCGCGGGAGGCGATGACCGACCTGTGTCAGTACGTGGACGTGTGCATCTCCAACGAGGAGGATGCCAAGGACGTGTTCGGCATCGAGGCGGAGGCCACCGACATCTACGGCGGCTCCCTCAACCACGAGGGCTATAAGTCGGTTGCCAAGCAGCTGGCGGACAAGTTCGGCTTTGAGATGGTGGCCATCACCCTGCGTGAGAGCCACTCCGCCTTTGACAACGGCTGGAGCGCCATGCTGTACAACGTGGCGGCGGACGAATACTGCTTCTCCAAGAAGTACGACCTGCACATCATTGACCGCGTGGGCGGCGGTGACTCCTTCGGCGGCGGTCTGATCTACAGCCTGCTGAGCGGCAAGGGCACCCAGGCGGCGGTGGAGTTTGCGGTGGCGGCCTCCGCCCTCAAGCACTCCATCGAGGGTGACTACAATATGGTCACCGTAGCCGAGGTGGAGAAGCTGGCCGGCGGCGACGGCTCCGGTCGCATCCAGCGCTGATAAGTATGTTAAAACACCCCTTGGACTGCCCAAGGGGTGTTGCTTTTTCGGGTCGTCTATTGTATAATAGATTCGTTATATTTCCCAACGAGGTATCGAGTATGGAAAACAAATTAGAGCGCAAATACGGTCTGTTCACCGCCATTTGTATGGTGGCGGGCATCGTCATCGGCTCCGGCGTATTCTTTAAAGCCCAGACCATTCTGGAGCGCACCGGTGGCGACGTTCCGCTGGGCGTGCTGGCGTGGATCATCGGCGGCGCCATTATGATGGTGTGTCTGCTGACCTTCTCCTTTATGGGGCAGAAGTACGAAAAGGTGAACGGCGTGGTGGACTATGCCGAGGCCACCGTGGGTCCGCGGTACGGCTATCTGATGGGCTGGTTTGTGGCCACCATCTACTACCCCGCCATGACCTCGGTGCTGTGCTGGGTCACCGCCCGCTACACCATGGAATTCATCGTGTCGGTCAACCCCGACCTGCCCCTCATCATCCCCGCCGCCGAGGGCGGCTGTGTGATCGGGCCGGAGTGCATCGCCCTGTCGCTGTTTATTATGTGCTTTGCCTATGCGGTCAACGCCCTGTCCCCTAAGCTGGCGGGCAAATTCCAGACCACCACCACGGTGATCAAGCTGATTCCGCTGGCGCTGATGGCGGTGGTGGGCATCGTCTACGGACTGATCCACGGTACGCTGACCGATAATTTCCGCGCCACCCCCGTCGCCGCCGACCCTGCGGGCAACCCGCTGTTTGCCGCTGTGTGCTCCACCGCCTTCGCCTATGAGGGCTGGATCATCGCCACCTCCATCAACGCGGAGATCAAGGATTCCAAAAAGAATCTTCCCCGCGCCCTGATCGTGGGCGGTATCATCATCGCCGCGGCGTATATCCTCTACTATCTGGGCGTCGCCGGCGGTGCCACCGCCGACACCCTCATTGCCGAGGGCACCACCGTGGCCTTTACCAACATCTTCGGCGGAGCGCTGGGCAACGTGCTGAAGCTGTTTGTAGCCATCTCCTGCTTCGGCACGGTGAACGGTCTGATGCTGGCCTGCTGCCGCGGCATTTATGCCGTGGCCGCCCGCGGCGAGGGACCTCGTCCGCAGATGCTCGGCCAGCTGGACCCCCACACCAATATGCCCGCCAACTCCTCCGTCATCGGTCTGCTGCTGACCGGCGGATGGTTCGCCTATTTCTACTTGGCAAATCTGGCGCAGACCTGGACCGGTCCCTTCGTGTTCGACTCGTCCGAGCTGCCCATCATCACCATCTATCTGATGTACCTGCCCATCTATATCCGCTGGATGCAAAAGGAAAAGGAGCAACCGATTCTGCGGCGGTTCGTGCTGCCCATACTGGCGCTGTGCGGCAGCGTGTTTATGGTGATCGCCTGCATCTTCAGCCACGGCTGGGGCTGCCTGTGGTATCTCATTGTCTTTATCGCCGTTATGACCGTGGGTGTCCTGCTGAATCGTAAGAATCGCTAAAGGAACGAGGCCACCCCATAGGGGCGGCCTCGTTTCGTATATTATTTCGCGGAAAATATTCCCGCTGGGTAGCCGAGCGCACCGTCACCCTATAACGTACAAAAACGCACCGCTCCAAACCCAACGGGGGGGGTGTTTATTTTGTATTTTTCTATATAAACTC
>JAZQKF010000111.1:0-2829 GCA_045542015.1 Acutalibacteraceae bacterium | reverse complement strand
ATTGTCTTCCTAAGACCGCTTGGCCTCCGACTTGGTCATCGAAGGCTCCTTGAAGAGTACCAGCGGCGCCAAGTTTGACCCCGAAGTTCATTTCATTAACAGAGATTTTTTCAGTATTGGCGCCGCAAGAGGTTTTAACTTCTACGGTACCACTCTGGAGGTTACGGGTCTGGGCGGTATCTTAGCCGGCGTAAATGCGGGCTATGCGGATATTTCCATCACCGCCGACTCGGTTTCCATCATCACAGAGCGCTATTACGCACTGTACGGCAACTATATCTATGTGGATAGTGACGAGCTGTGGCTGGAGAATGAGGGCAGCGAGGAAGATGAAAATGTAATCTGCGACTTTAGTACGGTTTTTGCGGAGGAAGACGTAACCTTATCCTCCGAGAGCGGCGGAATCGTAGGAGAAATCGCTCTTAATGTGTTTGGGACGCTTACCTTAAACGGCAATTTCGTGGCCGGAGGCGATTCGGATCGTGATAACCCGGTTATCATAGCCAACAGAATGGAAGCCAACGGAAACCTTGTGCTGCGCAACAGTACAGGCGTTGCTGTAGAGACGAGAGAAGGCTTTTCGTTCAACGGTACGTCTTTGGATATTGAGGGCTTTGGCGGAATTGATGCAGATGGCGATGTAAACATTACTGCCGACAACGTTTCCATCCTCGCACAGAAGTTGACCTGCGTTGAGGGCCAAACGGTATATATCGATTGTGACGTATTGCGCCTTGAGAACGTGCCCAATGTAAACGACCCTGAAGTGGGACAATACGGCATCGCGTGCTATGAATCAGCGACCGTCAACTGCCCGGATGCCACAATTATTGCTTGTGACCACGGAGTTTATGGTAACGGCTGTGATGTAACGCTGACCGGTAATTTTACCATCCTTGGCAAAGGCGACTTCGGAAAAGGTATATGGGCAAGCAATCTCTATCTCAGCGGAGGACAATTCACCGTTGCAAGCAATACTCAGCAAGCGATTGATGCGGGCCGCATTGAGGTAAGAGGAAATCTCTCTGTGTCCACAAAAGGCGAAGAAAATTGCTTAACTGCGCAAGAATTTATGTTTGACGGCACCACCCTTGCTGCTAACGGCTATGCCGGCATCAGCAGCAATTTCACGGATATTACTGCCGACAGCGTGGTTATCACCACCGATGTGGGTGATGCTTTGAACGGCGATGAAGTCTATGTGACCGCCAACGATCTGTGGGCGGAGAACAAGGCCACCAAGACAGATTCCGACTGGTCAGGCCAGCATGGCATCAGCGCCGCCAGCAAATTGGCACTGACCGTAAAAGGAGGCACCGTCATCGGCTATGAGGATGCCCTCCATGTTTACGATGAAAATGACGAATTTGAGTACCATTACATCTATGTGGACGGCAGCCTCACCGTCGTCAGCAAGACCGGAGCGGGCATCTACGTCCCGCAGGGCCCTGCCAATCTCTACGGCGGAAGCATCGTTTCCGTGGGCGAAACGTACGGTGTCCACGCCGATGTCCTTACCTTTGAGGGCGATAGCCTGCGAATCGACGGCAACACCGGTGTGTATGCGATAAGCGGCGTAGAGCTCAGCGGCGAGGATATCAAGATCACCGCATTTAACGAGCGCAGAAGCGGCATCTGGGTCGAAAACGGCTACGTGGATCTGGCGGGCAAGGTGGTCATCAACACCAACGGCTGGTACGGTATTAACGCCGCCACCGATGTCTCCTTCGGTGAGGGATATTACGCCATCAGCGGTCCCGAGGACAACGCCCAGGCGGTCAAGGCAGGCGGCACGCTGTCTGTGGACGGCACGCTGGAGATTATTCATCCCGACGGCGGCCACGTCAACGGCAACGAGATCTACGGCGCCGGCGACTCTCCCGCTTTGGAGCTGGAGATGTACTCCGCCATCCCCGAGGTGTCCCTCTTGATTGACGGCCCCAGAGACGGCAAACTCCCCGACCGAAATGCCTCCGACGTCTATTTCCTGGATCCCCGTTGCACCGTGGAGAGCATCGTTTGGTACGAGGACGGCGAGGAGATGGTGTCTCAGGACGCGTTGTTCCGCGCCGGTCACCGCTATACCGTGAAGATTACCCTTTCCGCCGACGACCCCTATCGCTTTGTCGACGGTGTGATGGGTAAGGTCAACGGCAAGGCCGTTACCACCGGTATGCTGGGTGGCGACAAGAAGGGAATGCTCCTCACCGCCAATCTGGGCGAGTGTGCCTATGCCATAAGCACTGTGGAGCTGGAGATCACCGCCCCCGTGGAGGGTAAGTCTCCCTCCACCTCCGTCACCGACTACGGCGCTGCCTACGGCGTATACAGCCGTGACGTGCGCTGGGGCGTTTCCACCGACGGTGTTAACTTTACAATCATGGCTGCCGGCGAAAAGTTCGTGGGCGGCAAGTACTACCGCGTGTTTATGGACGTGAATCTGCTGGATGGTCTGAATGGCAACGGGTACAAGTTCCCCGTCACCACCGCTGACGGCACCGTCCAACCCGACGTGGTTGCCACCGTCAACGGCAGCCCTGCCGTCGTCGAAAAGGCCTATGACCAAGACCCCGAGGAGGTCATCACCGTTTATTTCGATTTCGGCAAGTGCAACGATTACATCATTGAGGAGATCGCTATCGTGGACGTGGTCGCCCCCGTGGCAGGCCAGCACCCCACCTACACCGTCAATATGTTCGGCACCGGCTATCACGTGGATACCACCTGGAATTCCTATGAGGACATTTATTGGAAGAATCCTCCCGAAAAGTGGTACTACGTCAAGAATGGTGTCCAGTGGTGGGATACGACCACCGGCAGCTATGAGTA
>JAZQKF010000110.1:0-7282 GCA_045542015.1 Acutalibacteraceae bacterium | reverse complement strand
GAACTGGAGCAGATCGTGGCCGCCGCCATCGCCAACGCCCGCGCCGCAGCCCGGCGGAGCCGTGGCACCCAGCCCAAGTTCGTGGCGCTGGACATCGGCCCCACGGGGCGGCTGCTGAAGCCCTACGGCGACCTGGATTTCGAGGATGCGGTGTCCATCTTCGCGCAGGTGGTGCGTCTGGGCATCCAATACGGCGCCGACCTCATCTTCATCGAGACCATGAACGACAGCTACGAGACCAAGGCGGCGCTGCTGGCCGCCAAGGAGAACTCGTCGCTGCCGGTGTTCGTGTCCAACGCCTACGGCGAGGACGGCAAGCTGATGACCGGTGCCTCCCCCGCCACCATGGTGGCTATGTTGGAGGGACTGGGTGTGGACGCCATCGGCGCCAACTGCTCGCTGGGCCCCGAAGGTCTGCGCGGTGTGGTACGGCAATTGCTGGATGCGGCATCGGTGCCCATCATCCTCAAGCCCAACGCGGGTCTGCCCCGTGTAGAGGACGGGCGCACCGTCTACGACGTGAGTGCGTGGGAATTTGCCGAGGATATGTGCGATATGGTGGAGGGCGGTGTCAACGTCATCGGCGGCTGCTGCGGCACCACGCCCGAATACATCCACGAACTGGTGCGATACACGGGGGCGCTGTCCCACTCACCTGCCGATGTGCCGCCACGGACGGTGGTATCCTCCTATACCCACGCGGTGTGCTTTGGGGATGATCCTCTGCTCATCGGCGAGCGCATCAACCCCACCGGCAAAAAGCGGTTTAAGCAAGCCCTCGTTGAGGGAGATATGGACTATATCCTGAACGAGGGACTGACCCAAGCCGAGGCGGGCGCCCATATCTTAGACTTGAACGTGGGTCTGCCCGGCATCGACGAAGCGGCGGTGCTCACCGACGCGGTGTGCCGCCTGCAGGAGGTGTGCGATCTGCCCCTGCAGATCGATACCGCCGACCCTGTGGCTATGGAATCCGCCCTGCGGCGGTACAACGGCAAGCCACTGATCAACTCGGTCAACGGCAAGCGGGAGAGTATGGAGGCGGTGTTCCCGCTGGTGAAAAAATACGGCGGCGTGGTGATCGCTCTGACCCTGGATGAGGACGGCATCCCCGCCACGGCTGAGGGGCGCATCGAGATCGCCCAAAAGATTCTCGACACCGCCAAAACCTACGGCATTGATAAAAAAGACATCGTATTCGACACCCTAACCATGGCGGTCAGCGCCGACCCTGCGGCGGCCAAGACCACCCTGACGGCACTGAAATACATTCGCGAGGAGATGGGGTGCCACACCTCGCTGGGGGTGTCCAACGTATCCTTCGGTCTGCCCAACCGCGAGGCGGTGAACAGCACCTTCTTCGCTCTGGCGCTGAACAACGGGCTGTCCGCCGCCATTATGAACCCCCACTCGGCGGAGATGATGAAGACCTATTACGCCTATCGGGCACTGAACGGCATCGACAGCAACTGCGCCGACTACGTGGCGGTGGCCGACACCTTCGCCACCACCGTCACCGCCGCCAAGGCGGTCACTGCCACCGAGGTAGAAGGCAGTGACCTGCAGCAGGCCATCGTCAAGGGGCTGCGGGATCGGGCGGCGGCGCTGGCACAGGAGATGCTGGCGACGGCAGAGCCGATGTCCATCATCAACGACCAGGTGATCCCCGCCCTCAACCGCGTGGGCGAGGGATTTGAAAAAAAGACCCTGTTCCTACCCCAGCTGCTGATGGCCGCCGAGGCGGCGCAGGTGGTGGCCGAGCAGGTGAAAGCCGCTATGAGCGGCGGCGAAAAAGCTCCCGCCAAGGCCACCTTTGTGCTGGCGACGGTGCAGGGGGACATCCACGACATCGGCAAGAACATCGTGGGTCTGCTGCTGGATAACTACGGCTTCGAGGTGGTGGATCTGGGACGGGACGTGTCCCCCGACACCGTCCTGCAGGCGGTGCGAGAGCGCCACGCCACGCTGGTGGGTCTGTCGGCGCTGATGACCACCACCGTGCCCGCCATGGAGAGCACCATCCGTCTGCTGAAAGAGCAGGCGCCCTGGTGCCGCGTGATCGTGGGCGGTGCGGTGCTCACCCCCGAATACGCCGCACAGATCGGTGCCGACGGCTATGGCAAGGACGCCATGGAAACGGTGCGCTGGGCGGAGAAAGAAGTATAACAAAAAGCCTGTGGCGGTTGCCACAGGCTTTTTGTTTTACAAATTCGGTTCGAATATGGGCATCAGTTCCAGTTTGAATTGGTTGATGCGGTGGAGGCGGTCGATGCGGGCTTTCGTGTCCATATCGTCGATCTCGCCGGTGCGAATGTAGCGATCCAACTGGGCATAAGTGAAACCCAGATTATCCTCGTCGGTCTTACCGCACAGACCGTCGATGGGGGTCTTCTCCACCAGGTCGTAGGGCAGTCCCAGCAGGTGTCCGATCTCCTTGACCTCCGCCACCGTCAGGCGGGACAGAGGGCTGAAATCCCCCACCGAATCGCCGTAGCGGGTGGAATACCCCACCCAGTCCTCCGACAGGTTGCAGGTGTTGGCCACACGCCCGTTGACGCTCTGGCTGACCGCATACACCGCCGCCATCCGCAGACGGGGCGGCAGGTTGGTCACGCTTTGGGTGGACAGGGGCAACGCCGATGATACCGCGGATGTAAGCGCTTCCATCGCCGCTCCGATATTCACGGTATAGTGACGGATGCCCAGATGGTTCACCAGCTTCAGCGAGCAGTCGATGTCCGCCTGCTCACCGCAGGGCATCAGCACCCCCACCACGCGGTCGGCGCCCAGCGCCTCCACGCACAGGGCCGCCACCACCGAGCTGTCCTTGCCGCCGGAGATGCCCACCACCGCGTTGCAGTCGGGGCCGTTGGCGGCAAAGAAATCGCGAATCCACTGAACGCAATCGTTCTTAACTCTCAATGCATCAAACATACGGTTTGTCACCTTATCTCATCAGATTATCCAGCGTGCCCACCAGGTTGCCGTCCTCAACGTACAGACGGGGCACGCGCTCGCCCACGCCGCACACCACCTCGTAGCCGATGGTATTATTGGCGGCGGCAATATCGTCGGCGGTCATTGCCGGAGCGGCACCGAACACCGTAACGTAATCCCCCATCTCCGCCTGCGGAACGTGGGTGACGTCAATCATCAGCTGATCCATACACACCCGACCCAAAATGGGCGCCTGCTGACCGCGGACGGTCAGCCGCACACCGGCGGGGCTATTGTGCCGCCAGAAGCCGTCGGCATAGCCGATGGGCACCGTGGCGACAAGCATCTCCCGGGGAGCGGTAAAGGTGCGTCCGTAACTGATGGTGGTGCCGGCGGGCACGGTCTTCACGTGGGAGATCACCGACTTAAGACTCATCACCGGCTGCAGCGGCAGGGGATGTCGCAGATCGGGCGAAGGCTGTAAACCGTACAGCACGATGCCCGCGCGCACCATATTCATCCCGTCGGCGGGATAGTCGGACAGGGCGGCGGAATTGGCGCAATGGCGCACCGCAAAGGTGATACCGGCGGCGGTAAACCGCTCCAGCGCCTGGGCAAATCGCTCAGCCTGCAGGCGGGAGAAATCCTCACCCGCCGCGCCCTCGTCGGCAGAGGCAAAGTGGGTGAACACGCCCTCCGGGGTCAGACCGGTCAGACGGCACACCGCGATGGCGCCCTCCACCGAGTCCGCGCCCTCGCCGGGGCAACGGAAGCCAAGACGACCCATACCGGTGTCCAGCTTAACGTGAATCTTTACGCTGACCCCCATCTCCTGTGCCGCGGCGGACAGCCGCTGACCGTAGGCGGAGGAATACACGCACTGGGAAATATTCTCCTGCGCCAGCAGAGCGGCACAGGACTCGTGGGTGTAACCCAGAATCAGAATGGATCGGGTCACCCCATAGCGGCGCAGCTGGAGCGCCTCGCGGATATTGGACACGGCGAACCAGTCGGCGCCCAGCTCCTCATACAGGGGGGCCAGCTGACCCACACCGTGACCGTAGGCATTGGCCTTAACCACGCAGCACAGCATGGTGTCGGCGGGCAGAGACCCGCGGATGGTATGATAATTATGCCGTACGGCGGACATATCCACCTCGGCCCAGGAATTTTCCCACATTCGGGCGCAATCGCACATGGGTCTCACCTCCTTAAATCTTTATACGATATCGTTATTCCTGCGGCTGCAGGGCGGCCAGCATCAGTTCGGCGATCTGGCGCACGTGAGGCTCGGTCAAGGGGGTGTCACTGCACACCACCGCCACGTCCAGGGCATAGCCATTGTAATACAGCATCATCTCGGTGCGACCCTCGTACCAGAAGGCAGCCTCGCCCAGTCCCTCCTGCAGGGTCATGGGCACCTCGGCATCCGCCACCTGAGAGTCAAACACCTCGCGGGTCTGATTCATCATATGAATGGTGACCTGGCAGGAGCCGTCGTCCGACTGCCAGATGGCCTGGACGCCGTCCTCATACACGCCCAGCAGATGCATGGGATGGCCCACCACAGAGGTGATCTGCTGCTCGGTGATGCAGTCGGTGATGGCCAGATCCACCGGCGCCACCACCATCGATTCGTAGTCCAGCTCCGTCTCCTGCGGCTTACCACAGCCGCAGACCACCAGGGAGATCACCAGGGTCAGCACCAACAATTTACACAGATGTTTCATAATCACGTACTCCTTTCGGCGGCGGTATGACGAATTTTTGAAAAATGTCAATCCGCTCTTTTCTTTTTTTCCGGGATGGTGTATAATGTGTGAGTTAACGCTTATTGCAAAGGAGATATCGTCTATGTCAGACGCTTTTACCGCCGGTGTGGAACCGGGCGGTCTGAATAACACGCAGGAGATCCGCATTCTCCTGTGCTATATGCTGGATACGGTGGCGGCCCCCATCCACCGCGACGACGTGAGCGAAATCATCGTCGGGGGCGGTATGGCCAACTACTTTAATACCGAGGAAGCCATCGAGGACCTGATCCGTCAGCAGCACCTGCGGTATGACGACGGGCTGATCGCCACCACCGCCACCGGCGCCCAGATCGGGCGGTCGCTGGGGGTGCGGGTGCCCTATACCCTGCGTCAGCGGTCGGTGGCCGCCGCTCTGCATCTGCTGAAGCGTCGGAACATCGAGCAGGACAACAAGGTGGATATCCGCAAGCTGGAGGACGGCGGCTACGCCGTCACCTGCACCATACAGGACGGCAGCAGAGATCTGCTGAGCGTCACCCTGCGGGTGGCCGACCAGTGGCAGGCGGATCAGATCAAGGAGCATTTCCTCTCCGATCCCACCCTGTTATTCCGCGGAAATCTGGCCATCCTCACCGGCGACGCGGGTATGCGACGAGCCGGAACCGAGCTGGTCATTAAGCTGTGATCCGGACCACATCCGTATTATTTTAACACATAATCCGTCAAATTACCAGCATTATTTGCAAAAAGGAGCGATTTCTATGCGTATGCGCCGCAAAAAGCACCTGGACGAGCGGCTGGATTCCGTATCCGAACAGATCATTTCTCTGCGGGTGGACACCATCCGCTTCGACGCCGACGAGCAGCCGAAATACCTGGATTTCGGGGGGTTGTTCGGAAACGGCAACCCCGTGGAGATGGAGATCGGCTGCGGCAAGGGCGGCTTTATCTGTGAGCTGGCCGCCCGCCACCCCGACGTTAACTTTTTAGCGGTGGAGCTGTACGCCAACGTGCTGGTATCCGCCTGCGAAAAGGCGAAAGAGATGGGGCTGACAAACGTCCGCTTCCTCTCCGGCAACGCGGAATATCTGGAGCGGTTTATCCCGCCCCACAGCATCCGCCGTCTGTATCTCAACTTCTCCACCCCCTTCCCGAAAAAGCGGCAGGCCACCCATCGGCTGACCCATCCCCACTTCCTGGAAATGTACAAGGGTCTGCTGACCGAGGGCGCCTCGGTCATCCAAAAGACCGACGGGCGGGTATTCTTCCAGTATTCGCTGGAGCAGTTCTCTAAGTGTGGCTATACTCTGGAGAACGTTTCTCTCGACCTGCACGCCGACGGCATCGAGGACAACATCGTCACCGAGTACGAGAGCCGATTTATCGCGCAGGGCTTGCCGATCTACCGAGTCGAAGCGACAGTATAAAAGGAGTATCCTATGTTTTCGTTTGAATGTGATTATCTGCAGGGGTGCCACCCGAAGATTTTGGAGGCGCTGAGCGCCACCAATTTGGTGACCCAACCCGGCTACAGCAACGACATCTGGTGCCGCAGCGCCGCCGAGAAGATCAAGGCTGCCTTTGATGCACCCCACCACGACGTGTACTTCCTCACCGGCGGTACCCAGACCAACGCTGTCATCATCGACAGCCTGACAAAGCCCTATGAGGGGGTCATCTCCGCCGACACCGGCCACGTCAACGTCCACGAGGCGGGCGCCATCGAGCATACCGGACACAAGGTACTGGCTCTGCCCCATCACGACGGCAAGCTGAACGCCGCCGAGGTGGACGTGTATATTCAGAATTTCTATGCCGATCCCAGCTGGACCCATATGGTCAAGCCGGGTATGGTATACGTATCCCACCCCACCGAGTACGGCACCCTGTACACTGCCGCGGAGTTAACCGCTCTGTCGGAGGTTTGCCGCCGTTGGGAGATTCCGCTGTTCTTGGACGGTGCCCGTCTGGGCTATGGTCTGATGAGCCGCGACACCGACGTGACCCCCGCCCTGTTGGCACAGCTGTGCGACGTATTCTATATCGGCGGCACCAAGGTGGGCGCCCTGTGCGGCGAGGCGGTGGTATTCCGCCCCAACCTGATGCCCGCCCAGTTCCCCACCATCGTCAAACAGCACGGCGCCATGGTGGCCAAGGGCCGTGTGCTGGGCGTGCAGTTTGACGCGCTGTTCACCGACGGACTGTATTTTGAGATCAGTAAAAACGCCATCGATATGGCTCAGAAAATGAAGGACCTGTTCCGCCGTAAGGGGTATGATTTCTTCAAGGAGACCCCCACCAACCAGCAGTTTATACTGCTGAACGACGAGCAGATGGCGCGTCTGGAGCCGCTGGTGGGATTCAGCGTGTGGGAAAAGGCGGACGCCACCCACACGGTGGTGCGCTTTGCCACCTGCTGGGCGACGACGGACGAGGATTTGAAAAAGTTAGAAGAGATTCTGTAAGTGATGCGTTCCCTGCGGGAACGTGATGCGCCTTGCGGCGTGATGCATCCTGCGGATGTGATGCGCACCTGCGGTGCGTGTTGGAACGCAACGCATCACGGCGAGCCTAGCGAGCCGCATCACAGT
>JAZQKF010000109.1:0-4128 GCA_045542015.1 Acutalibacteraceae bacterium | reverse complement strand
GTACACGCAGAGGAGAGCAAAAACACAGAAGAAGGGTTGATCGCTTCTGACTTTACAAAAGCTCTTCTCAGCGATACACAAGTTTGGTTGGAATATGATGTTGATCGCTACGATCAGTATGGTCGGACACTGGCTTACGTTTATGTTGAAGAGGGCGACAACCTCGTTATGGTACAGGATCAGCTTCTCTATCACGGCTTAGCGCAAACAATGACCATCCAGCCAAATTCCAAATATGCAACACGCTTTGTAGAGATACAGCGCGAGGCACAGCAGGCTGGTCGCGGCTTTTGGGCAAACTCCTAAGCGGCCACAACTGAAAAAATATTGCGTCTCAAGTTGAGACGCATTTTTTATTAAACAAGCAAAGGAAGTGGTATTTACTTATGAAAAAACGAATCGCAGCTCTCCTATTGTCTCTTGTCTTGATGGTCAACCTCCTCCCTGCATCCATTTGGGCAGAGGAATTAACAGACACAGGGAAGACTACAGCAGAGGCAACGGAACCCGCAGCAACTCCCACAGACTACGCCTCCGATACGGATCTCTCTTCACCCGACTGTGATGAGACTTCCCCCGCAGAAATGGTTCTGTTGGACAGCATACCAATGTTCTTCTCCAGCGTTCCCACATCGGGAACTCACTTGCTCTATGTCGGATTTATGGATGGAATCACGAACACATCCACCGGCGAAGAGATTGGCAGCCACGCCATTGAGGGCTCCGATGGAAGCTACTGGAAGGCATGGTGTCTCGAACCATATGCACGCGCAGTGAACGGAGAGAGTTACGATTGGGCGAACACATTAAGTAATCAGACGCTCAAAGACGTATTACAAATCTCCTACGAGTGGGGCTATTGGACTCACGCAAACTTACAAAACAAGCAAAAAATTGGCGCTACGCAGCTCTGTGTATGGTGGTCGCTGGGTTACAACCATTACAGCAGCGACAGCACAGTAAACTCTCTGGCAGACAGCTTGTGGGCAGCAGCAATGGCGGATTCCGGCTGTGGTGGCGGAATGTTGTACGGTTATACCTGTACCACCAACTCTTCCCATCAAGAGCTGGGTGTATATGTTCCGTACCGTAACGAGCCTGAGCCCGAAGAAGAGTACGGAGATATCCGCATCAAAAAAACCAGTGCCAACACTGCTTTGACCAATGGTAACAGCTGCTACTCGCTCCAAGGTGCCGTTTATGGTATCTACAGCAGTAGGGCAAACGCCAACGCTGACAAAAATCGTCTCGGTACCCTCACCACAAAAGCAGACGGTACCAGCAATACCGTATCCGGCTTGGAGGCCGGTTACTCCTACTTTGTGAAGGAGATCACCGCCCCAAAGGGTTACGCTCTTGACAGCACGGTGTATACTGTATCTGTAACAGCTAATAAAACTGCGACACTTTCAGTCAAAGACACACCCCAATCCGACCCCGTGGGTGTGCTGCTGAAGAAGGTAGATGCAACGACCGGCAAAGGTGAGACGTGTTCTTGACTGAAAAGGTCAAGCAGCTTCCAAAAAAGCTGAACTGCTATGCCGATGCTCGGTAACGGGCACACTGATCCTACGACGTGCGATACCAGCGGTAAGGCTGTTATGGTGCGAAACTCGTTGAAGTCAGCTGAATGTCCCCTAAGTCCTGCAGGATATGGAGATAGATAGGCTGGGTGTCGATCAGATATGGTGAGAATGTCCGGCAAGCACCTTCCGGACTGACGAACAACCGAATGAAAGGGCGGTCGATATGGGGAAACCCATAACTGCGTCGGAGGACAAGTACCTATCTTTGCGACGAACATCCTCCCCAAGCAAAACGGCGCAGGCCCACAGGGCGCACCTACGTCTGATCCATGATAGGCATAGCGGAACGCGGAAAGCGGATGTATCTTATCTAACTGCTTACTCAGGAGATAGATCCGTGAGAGCGGCGAGACGAGCGAAGAAGCTCTTGTAATGAGAGCGGAGCAACAGTCGCCAGTCATATCGTAAATTTGGATAGAAAACAACGAAAATTCTCAACATACACAACTCTAATCAACAGGAGGAACTACATATGAAAAAGATGATCTCTCTGCTGCTGGCTTTGGTGATGGCACTGAGCTTGGTGGCCTGCGCCGAGCAGCAGAACGACAATCCCCTCGATAACGATACGCCCATTAACAGTGACACCCAGTCCGAAGCGCAAGACTCCGACCACCCCGTGCCTCCCTCCGACAACGAGAACGGCGATAATGCGGAAGATGCCGGTAAGGATGATGTGACCACCCCCTCCACCGAGGAGTCCAACGGTGACACCGAGGACAAGCAGCCTGAGGAAACCCCCGAGGAGGAACACAAGCACGACTATTCCGCCAAGGTGACGTCCGCCACCTGCACGAAGGATGGCTACACCACTTACACCTGCTCCTGCGGCGACAGCTATAAGGACAACACCACCAGCAAGCTGGGTCACAGCTATAGTGATAAGGTGGTGGCTCCCACCACTGCTGCACAGGGTTACACGCTGCACACCTGCAGCCGCTGTGGCGATAGCTACAAGGACAGCTATACGGCTAAACTGGATAGTAACCCCTCCACCGGCTCCTCCAGCACAGGTTCCGGCACCGGCGGCAACTTCGGCAACGGGAGTTCTAACGAAAATACGACGCCCACGCCTTCTACTCCCAGCAAGCCCACTGTCCCCGACACTCCCACTCAGCCTACTAACCCCAGCACTCCTTCTCAGCCCACCACTCCCAGCAAGCCCAGCACACCTTCTCAGCCTACTACGCCCAGCAAGCCCGTACATCAGCATGACTACAGTACCTCTGTGACGCCCGCCACCTGCACGACCGAGGGCTACACCACCTACACCTGCTCCTGCGGTGATAGCTATACCGACGACTACACTAGCCTTAAGCGCCACGATTGGGAAGAGGTTTGGGAAGAAGTCCCCGTGTACGAGACGGTCTGTATCACCCGTTGTGGTCATTGCCACGCCAATCTCGATGATGTTGGTGGCGTTGCCCATTTGAAGGAAGAGGCCCTCGCAGGCAACGGTGATCGTAGCTACGAGTCCTATGAGCAGGTTCAGATCGGCACTGAGAACCAGCTGGTGGGCTATGCTTGCAGCGTCTGCGGCACCCCCAAGTAATACGTCAAAACACGCAAATAGCCTCCTTTATTATCATTTGAGATTTTTCTATCCAAACTTCCAAAACAACGATATGATGGAACGCCCTGTACGGTGAAAGCCGTACGCAGGGTGTGGGTCGGGGGAAAAGGCGGAGATCACTTCAAAGCCTTACCTATCGACATAATACGCTCAGGGAGATGCTTCCCTGGCGGGTGCGCAATATACGGTGCGTTACTATGACGGGCTGTATAGCACGGTCGCCGCTGCCGAGGCCAGCGGCAGTCCCACGGGAAAGTGGGTTTTAAAAACTGATGAAGATGGATATTGTAGGCTTTCCAAAGAATGGCTTGTTTCTGGTGACAACCTGTATATTGCAGAAAGCGGATATCCAACTCTTCCTGTTGGCACCGTACTGATTCAAGAAACCAAAGCCCCTAAGGGCTACTTCATCAATAACGAGGTTTATCTCGTCAAAATTACGGAATCCGGTGCTGATCAGGCCATCACCAACACCTACAACGTACCTATCACTCCCGAGCAGGTACTGACAGGCAACATCCAAATCACCAAAACTACGCGAACCGGTTTGGATAAGCACGTTGTTCCCGAAAACGGCGCTGTCTTCCAGATTTATCTCAAGAGCGCCGGCAGCTATGCAGCTGCGGCCGCAACAGACCGCGCTCGGCTGACCACCGATGCCAACGGCGTGGCGAAGGCTACCGGTTTGCCCTACGGCACGTATACGGTGCATCAGGTATCCGGCTGGGCAGGCAGTGCGCTCTGCGCTGATTTTAATGTCACCATTAGCACCAACGGGAAGACTTACAGCTATGAGATCGAGAACGAGCGGTTTTACAGTGAGATTCAGCTGATGAAGCTGGACAGCCGTACCGGCCTTCTCATCCCCGAGGCCAACGTAGGCTTCCAGATCAAGTATCCCAATGGCAGCTTCGTCTCCTACAACGGTACTGATACGTGGTACACCAATTCCGAAGGTGTCCTTACGCT
>JAZQKF010000108.1:0-1833 GCA_045542015.1 Acutalibacteraceae bacterium | reverse complement strand
CTTTTCGTAGCGGTAGCAGGATGTAAGGTAAGATACCTTTACAGGTAGAGCTCCCGCCAACAGGCCGTGTTCCAGCACAGCACGCGCAGCACCGGCGGTACCCTCCGGACGCAGAGTGATCGAACGACCACCTTTATCCTCAAAGGTGTACATCTCCTTCTGCACCACGTCGGTGGTCTCGCCTACCGAACGTTGGAACAGGTTGGTATGCTCGAACACAGGGGTACGGATCTCACGGAAACCGAAATCCCGTGCAATAGACAGAGCGGTCTGCTCTACGTATTGCCATTTATAGCTAACCTCCGGAAGCACGTCCTGTGTGCCGCGAGGAGCCTGAGTAATCAACGCCATATTAACATCCTCTCTCTGAGTTATACAAGGCAAAAGGGCACACCGAGGTGTACCCCTTTTCGGGCAGAAACCCTACCCCATCTTATCGGTTACGGGGATTGATCACGTTACGCCAATCCAGGTCGCCGCGCTCCAAACCGTGAATCAGCACTTCGGCTGTTGCAATATTGGTAGCAACGGGAATATTGCGGGTATCGCATAAGCGGAGCATATCCAGATCATTCGGCTCGCCGGTCTTGGCTGTCATCGGATCGCGGAAAAACAGAAGGAGATCAATTTCATCACAGGCAATACGCGCCGTAATCTGTTGATCGCCACCTTGAGTGCCACTCATATAGCGCACAATATCAAGTCCGGTGGCCTCAGACACCAGCTTGCCGGTGGTTCCGGTAGCACATAACGTATGACGGCTCAAAATGCCGCAATAAGCAATGCAAAACTGAACCATCAATTCCTTTTTGGCATCGTGTGCAATCAGCGCTATATTCATAATGACAACCTCCTTGACTGGTAGTTACATCTTCTCTAATTTGGCTAGCGGTACCGAAGCACCCATAAAACGGCGAGCAATATTCTCGAAGCACAGCGCTGCGTTGCAGGCTGCCGGCAGAGGCCGTGCGTTAGCGCAGGCTACTGCCACCTCTTCATCCTCTGGGATAATTCCCAGCAGTTGGATGCCGGCTGTATCAATAATCTCATCTATGTCCGGCATAGAGCCATCCATCACTTTGTTAGGACGCAGGCGGTTAATAATCAAATGGGAGCGTAAATTCCGTTCTTGGAGTAAATGACCCAAAATCTGAGCATCGCGGGCACACACCATATCCGGCGTCGATACCACTAACGCGCGATCGGCAGCCGCCACAGCGGTCTCAAATCCGGGCCCAAGGCCGGCAGGACAATCAATAATTACTTGATCGTAATAAGAGGCCAGCCCGCGGCATAGAGCACGCATTTCCTCCGGAGAGCACATTTCCTCCAGCCGCAACGGTGCAGGTAGTACGAAAACGTTTTGAAAAACCGGAGAAGAGTAAATTGCACGGACGGGCTCACAGTTGCCGGCAAAGACATCCGACAGATCGTACATTGTGGTGCCGCTGACACCCAGCATCAAATCTAAACTGCGCAACCCGGCGTCCGCATCAATCAGCAATACACGACCGTTATGGCGGGACAGAGCATAGCCAAGTCCGGCTGTTACCGTAGATTTACCGGCTCCACCTTTGCCGGACGTTACAACACAAATCTGGCTCATCGCTCCTCACCTCCATTAACCATCGCTATAATGTGCAAGTATAACATAATTACAAAGAAAAGTAAACCCCTTGAACCGATGGATTTTGACATTTTTCACAAAATTTTAAGGTAATAGCACGCCCTCAGGTGTTACGGTTTCGCCGGCATCTTTCCCCTCAAAATACGCATCCATCACCTGGCGCGCCACCCAAGCCGATGCGGAAGAGGAAGTCGGATCGTAGCCAT
>JAZQKF010000107.1:0-3432 GCA_045542015.1 Acutalibacteraceae bacterium | reverse complement strand
CCTCGATGAGAAGTACTTCGGCAAAGGGGAGGAGTCCGAATGACCACCCGTTTCGAGGTCCTGGACCAGCTGGACAGGTGCATCCTCAAGGACGTTTCCGATTGCATGGCCATCGCACGCGAGTCCGGTGTCCTCACAGTCGAGGACCACAGGGAGATGGACCGCATCTCCGCCGCTTTGGTGGCTTTCCACGCACACGTCAGGAGGACCGTGCCATGACCCAGCTTGACTTCCTCTCGATGGAACGTGGCACCGCCCACCGTGGCAGGTGCGCATACCTCAAGCCGTCGGCACTCACAGGGACCACGGTGGAGGGTCTGGTCATCGTCGGATCCTGCAACATGGGCAGGGGCACCGTGTACGATAGAGACTGCGACGAGTGCGGTATGTGGGAGGCGAGGGCATGATCTGGGACCTCGTCCGCATCGACATGGAGTACCCCGGAATGTTCGGGGGAACAGCCTACGAGACCCACATCGACCTCTATCCGGACGAGCTGGAGAGGTTCCGCCCCCAGCTCATCACCGGAGGGTTCCATGTGCAGTACAGGATCCATCAGGGTCAGATACATCTCTATGCTCAGCAGGGGGATGCGGTCCCCGAGAGGATCGTCACGCCCGGATGTCAGGTGTCTTTCAGGTCGAAGGATTCTGTGAGCGTCACGAAGTACTATCCCGGCAGGATACCCGAGCACGCCTACAGGTGGTTGGAGTGATCAACGGCCATATCGACGACTCCGACCGTCTGGCGATCCATTCGGCGGCCAGGAGCTTCCGCAGGGGCGCACCCATCATCGTGGACGACATCAAATTCGCCTGCAGGGTCGATGGGCACCCGGTGGACCACATCAACGGCCACTACATCGCCCAGTGTCTGTCCGAGATCTGCACGTCGGACCCTGCCGAGAATCGCCAGAGGGCCAGCTGGAGGTTGAGGGCATGATCCGTCTGGTCGAGCTCTTCGCAGGGATCGGCTCCCAGGCCATGGCACTCCGCCAGCTGGGACTGGAGTACACCGCAGTCGTTTGCGAGATCGACAAGCACGCATACGCCGCCTACTGCGCCATCCACGGGGACACCCCGAACCTCGGTGACATCACCAAGGTCGAGCATCTGCCCGACTGCGACCTCCTGACCTACAGCTTCCCGTGTCAGGACCTCTCCGTGGCAGGACTCGGGAAGGGCATGGAGAAGGGCTCGGGCACACGTTCCTCCCTCCTCTGGGAGGTCGGAAGGCTCCTGGACGATGCCAGAGAGAGGGATGCCCTGCCGGGGGTGTTGCTGATGGAGAATGTGGATGCAATCCTCAACAGGAAGAACCGCCCCGCGTTCATGGAATGGGTGGAGAAGCTCCGCACCATGGGGTACACCTGCTCGTGGAAGGTACTCAACGCAAAGGATTTCGGAGTACCTCAATCCCGTAAGAGGTGCTTCATGGTGTCCACAAGGGATGGATGCCGTTTCAGATTCCCCCAGGGATTCCCTCTGGAGAGGAGGCTCAGGGATGTTCTCGAAGAGGATGTCGACGAGTCGTTCTACCTCTCGGAGGAGAAGATCGCCAAGTACCAGAGACACAGGGAGAGGCATCAGGAACAGGGCCATGGATTGGGATGGAGACCGTCCCAACCCGTGGGTACGGCCCCCTCTGTGCTGACATCCCCTTCCAAAGGGGACACATTGACTGTGATCGAGGTCTCCGTTGTGCCGTGGCCGGCGGCCACGGCCAAGGGTTACATGGATGCCCATGAGGGAGATGGTCTTGTAATGAACCGTCTGCAGACCGCAAGGGGAACCGTTCAGGAGCAGAAAGCACCGACACTCACGACAGGAGACGGTTGTGGAACAGGTACGGTTGTGGAACAGTTCCGCATCCGCTACCTAACCCCCCGCGAGTGCTGGAGGCTCATGGGCTTCCCCAACTGGGCGTTCGACCGCGCAAGGGATGTCCCGACCTCCAAGACCCAACTGTACAAACAGGCGGGCAACTCCATCGTGGTCGATGTCCTGATGGCCATCTTCAAGGGCATCTACATCGACAGGACGTTCGAGAAGGTCAAGCACCGTCAGATGACCCTTCTGGAGGTGTCCGCATGAGTCTGGCATCGCCCTGTTTCGGAGTATCAGACGAGCCTCGTAACTTAGACAAATTGTTACAGTTATCGCTTCAGGATAAAATCGTGTACTCCCTGGCAAAAATCAAGGAATTCTATATTGCGATGAAGGGCAAGGTCTACGTGTCCTACTCTGGGGGAAAGGATTCGACAGTACTGCTTCACCTAGTGAGATCCGTGTATCCTGAAATTCCAGCGGTATTCGTGGACACAGGTCTGGAGTTCCCTGAGATCCGTGAGCATGCAAGAGCTACCGAGAACCTGGTCATTGTCAAACCCCAGCTGTCATTCCGTAAGGTCATCGAGACCAAGGGATATCCCGTTATCGGGAAGGAGGTCGCTCATTGGATAGACCTGGCACAGAGAGGGATGCCATCGGGTATAAGGCAGGTCAATTCCGATGGAAGGTTCGGAGTCAAGAGGTATGGATACCTCGTTGATGCACCTTTCAGGGTGTCCCGCGATTGTTGTGACATCCTGAAGAAGGAGCCTGCGAGGAGGTATTCCAAGGAGACAGGAAGGGCCCCGTACCTCGGCATGCGTGCAGACGAATCCAGGCTTAGAAGAGAGGCATGGGTAATCCATGGAGAAAATGATACTGGGTCCAAGAGACCTTCATCTTCTCCTCTTTCGATATGGACGGATAAGGATGTGTGGGGCTATATCCGTGAGAATAGTCTGACATATGCGACGGTCTACGACAAAGGGTACGAGAGAACCGGGTGCATTTTTTGCATGTTCGGAATAACTCAGGATCGTGACCGCTTCCTCAAACTCAAGGCAACTCATCCAGATCTTTGGGAGTATTGCATGAGGGACTGGGATGAGGGAGGCCTCGGTATGAAGACAGTTCTCGATTACATCGGGATCCCTTCGGGTTGTGGGCAGACTCTGTTGGAGGATTTCGCATGAGTCAGGCAGAGGTTCTGAATGCTGTCCGCGAGATCGGACCCTGTACGACGATGGAAGTCGTCTGCTGGATCTTCGGCGAGGTACCTGTATGGGCGAGAGGATCCCGTAGGGCAAGGGTCTACAACTCGCTGGGACTCTGCGAGAGGTTCGGAGAGGTCACCCACACGGTCGTGGATGGGGATGCGATTTGGAGGTGTGTGGAATGACCTCTCCGAGTCTCGTTTTCGTGTCCATGGGCGACCCCTCGCCCATCGTGGAGGATTCCCTCAGAGTCGGATGCACCAGAGTATGGATGTGGAAAGCCACCCCCGAGCAGGCCAGACAGGTCAGCGCATCCCAGTGGGTCGGAGTGATGGCAGAGAAGAGGGGAACCGAGATTTCATGGCGCAGGTCCATCAGCGGATACTATC
>JAZQKF010000106.1:0-48461 GCA_045542015.1 Acutalibacteraceae bacterium | reverse complement strand
CGAACGCATTAGCGTTCGGGATTTTTCTTTTCATGCCAATCTAAACAAACCATCTAAAACGGTTAAGAGTGCCACGCCAGGGATGCCCAATACAAAGGAAACGGCAGCCGCCAGGCAACTATACCCCAAAGTGACGCCCGTAAATGCGCCGGCGGTATTCACCGCCAGCAGCGCGCCTATCCCCAGTAATCCGGAGCGAAACCAGTTACGTATCACAGCACACCTCACTCATTCCAGAGATGCTCCCGTTCGCGGCAGGAGATTCCCTGTTGGCGGGCTGTTCGGAGCAAATAGCGGTATTGCGCCCGTAGTGATTCCAACTCGTATATACACCCCTCTATCAGGTCCGGATCCGTTTCAAACTGAAAGCGGCTTTGTACCGCATCGATACGGTCACATATATCCCGTATGGCAACAATAACCGGATCCGGCGGTGTACTCTCCCGCAATAGCATTTTCCGTAGCGTTGGCACGATGCTCATCCCCCTCACACACATTCTATGAGGAGTATGGGATGGATAGACGCCGTATATACAAAAAAGCTCCGTCATTTGACGGAGCTTTTTGCAAATCATAGATTAGTCGTGATTATGACCCTCGTGAGAATCGCCGAAATCCAGCTCGGCGTCGTTGGTCTGACCCTCGTCAGAGGCAGCGGTGGTCGTGGTAGTGGCAGTATCCTTACCGTCCGCAGACTCAGAGGTAGCGGGACCGCCCAGGAACTTGGTGATCATCATGCCGGCCAGCACCAGAACGAAGAAGCCGATGGCAATAAACTTGGTCCACTTCGCCAGCTTCTGATCCAGGGTCTTGGCAGCGCCCTTGTCCATAAAGCTGTCAGCAGCACCGGAGATGACGCCCAGGTTAGCCTGATGACCCTCCTGCAGCAGAACCACAAAGATAATCAGCAAAGAGGCAACGATCAGAATCGCGCCGATAATATACTCGTAAACAGACATTAAATATACCCTCCAATTGAGCTTTGGTTTTGAAATCCAATATATTCTATCACAAGGATTTCGGAAATGCAAGTGTTTTTTTATAATATACCGAATAAACGTGAAAAAGGTGTAAAAACTATCCCCAGCATCGGTTATTGTCAGTCGCGTTTGCCGTAACCGCTGCCGGAAACCGCAGTCGAGGATTTGGGCCTTCCCTACCTCCGGCAGCGGTTTTCTTTTTTACAGCAAGCTCAACTGTTCGCCGTAGTCCTCGGCCAGGGGCATCGCGCCCGCCGCAGGCAAAGATTTCGTGCGATAGCGGCTTTCCTTTGTCAGGGTACCCTTTTCATACAACGCCACGCTCTGCAGATAATGGCGCCCCTTCAGGGTCATAGCCTGCACACCGATGGTTGAGCGGGTGGATTTCGGCGCAATAGCACCGGTATGCAGCAGCAGACGTCTACCGGAGGTAGAGGTCAACACGAACTCGCAATCCGCGGGAACGTAGAACGCCGCCACCAACGGGGACTTATCGCTATAGGCGCCGACCAGCTTGCGGCGGTTGGCTTTGGTTGCATAGGCGGACATCTCCACCTTAGCAACCTTACCGTTCTCGTAGAAGAACAGCATATAGCCGGTGTATTCGGTCAATACCGCCATATAACGGGTGCCCTCACCCTCGGCGAAGCCCAGCTTCGCAGGCACGTAGTCTCCCATAACGCTGGTCTTGGTGTCCTTAAAGTCGGCGGCACGGCTCTTATACACATTGGACTGATCGCTGAAGAACAGCAGCTCGCGGTTGTTGGAACTCTCCACCGTTTGGATGATGGAGTCGCCCTCCTTCAGCTTATGCTCACCGCTCATGCGCAGGGACTGAGGTGTGATCTTTTTGAAATAACCGTCCTTCGTAAAGAAGAAGGTGCAGGGATAATCGGCCACCTGCTCTTCTTCCTCCTCCACCTCCACGATGTCGGTGGCGTAGATGATTTCGGTGCGGCGAGGCTGACCGTATTTCTTTGCCACGGTCTGCAGCTCATCAATGATGATGCGGCGGATACGAGCCTTGCTCTTTAAGGTATCATCCAGATCAGCAACCAATTTCTCCAGCTCTGCCACGTCGGCCAACCGCTTGATAATGTATTCGCGGTTCAGGTGACGCAGCTTGATCTCCGCCACATACTCGGCCTGTATCTGGTCGATGCCGAAGCCGATCATCAGGTTGGGAACGACCTCTGCCTCTTCGTCGGTCTCGCGAACGATCTCAATGGCGCGGTCAATATCCAGCAGGATCTTCTCCAGGCCTTTCAGCAGATGCAGCTTATCCCGTGCTTTGGACAGGTCGAAATAGGTGCGACGGCGGACGCACTCCATACGGAACGCGATCCACTCATCCAACAGACCGCGCACACCCATCACCATGGGCACGCCGCCCACCAGGACGTTGAAGTTACAGCCGAAGGAATCCTCCAGCGGCGTGGATGCAAACAGCTTATTCATCAGCTTGTCCGGATCGGTGCCGCGCTTCAGGTCGATGGTGATCTTAAGACCTTGCAGGTCGGTTTCGTTACGGATGTCGTTGATTTCCTTGACCTTGCCCGCCTTAACCAGGTCGGTCACCTTGGCGATGATGGCCTCGATGCTGGTGGTGTAAGGAATCTGGGTCACGTCAATGCAGTTGTTGGATTTATCGTAGCTATACACCGAGCGAACCTTAATGCTGCCGCGACCGGTATCGTAGATCTTCTCTAAATCCTCACGCTTGTAGATCAGCTGACCGCCGCCGGGGAAATCCGGCGCTTTCAGCGTGGAGAGAATGTCATGCTCGGGGTCCTTCAGCAGCGCGATGGTGGTCTCGCACACCTCCTCCAGATTAAAGGAGCAGATGTTGCTGGCCATACCCACGGCGATACCAAGGTTGTTGTTCACCAAAATGGTCGGGAACGTAACGGGAAACAGCAGCGGCTCTTTGAGAGTAGCGTCAAAGTTATCCACAAAGTCAACGGCGTCCTTATCAATGTCCGCAAACAGCTCCGACGCGATAGGCGCCAGTTTCGCCTCGGTGTAACGGGAGGCAGCGCATTCCATATCGGTGGAATAAGCCTTACCGAAGTTACCTTTAGACTCAACGAAGGGATGCAGAAGTGCCTCGTTACCGCGGGACAGACGCACCATGGTATCGTAGTTGGCGGCGTCGCCGTGTGGATTCAACTTCATGGTTTCACCGGCAATACGGGCTGACTTGATGAGTCCGCCTTTCAGCAAACCCATGGTATACATAGTGTACAGCACCTTGCGGTGAGAGGGCTTAAATCCGTCGATCTCCGGGATGGCGCGGGACATAATCACGCTCATCGCATAGGGCATATAGTTCTCCCGCAGGGTGTCGGTGATGAGCTGATGCTCCACCTCACCCGAGCCGATAATGTGGGCGTTCTGCGGTGCCGCCTTGGTGGGCTTCACAGCCTCTTTTTTCGATTTTCGTGCCATGTTAACCCACCTCCTTATGCCAGGTCTAACATATCCAGATACTCGGCGCCGTGCTCGGCAATAATGCGCTTACGGCCATCCAGATCATCGCCCAGCAAAATGTCAAATGTATGCGCCGTCTCCTCCACGTCGGTGGGATTCACCTTCACCAAACGGCGGGTATCGGGATGCATCGTGGTCAAAGACATCATCTCGGGCTCATTTTCACCAAGTCCCTTGGATCGCTGAATACCGTATTTCTGACCGTCAATTTCTTCCAAAATCTTGGTTTTTTCGCTCTCGTTGTAGGCGAAATAGGTGTCGGTTTTGGTATTGATTTCGTACAGCGGCGTTTCGGCAATGTAGACGTAACCCTTTTCAATAAGGGTCGGGGTCAGCCGATACAGCATCGCCAAAATCAGGGTGCGAATCTGGAAACCGTCCACGTCCGCATCGGTACAGATGATGATCTTGTTAAATCGCAGTGCGTTCAAATCGAAGGTCGCCAGGTTTTTATTGGACTTGGACCGCACCTCAACGCCACAGCCAAGAATCTTCAGCAGATTGACGATGATCTCGCTCTTGAAAATCTTATCAAACTCCGCCTTTAAGCAGTTAAGGATCTTACCGCGAACGGGAATCACCGCCTGGAACTCGGAGTCACGGGCCTGCACCACAGCGCCCATAGCGGATTTACCCTCCACGATGAACAACTCACGGCGGGACACGTCGCGGCTACGGCAGTCCACAAAGCCGGGCACGCGGGAAGCGAGATCGTTACCGGTCTGCAGGGTCTTTTTCAGATTAAGACGGGTGGTTTCCGCCTTTTCGCGGCTGCGCTTGTTGATCAGCACCTGCTCGCACAGCTTGTCCGCGTCCATCTTATTCTCGATGAAATAGACCTCAAGGTTGTGTCGCAGGAAGTCGGTCATAGCCTCCTGAATGAACTTGTTATTGATCGCCTTTTTGGTCTGGTTCTCATACGAGGTCTGGGTGGAGAAAGACGACGACACCAACACAAGACAGTCCTGCACGTCCTGGAAGGTGATCTTAGACTCGTTCTTCAGGTACTTGCCCGCTTTCTTAAGATACGCGTCGATTTGGGAAACAAAGGCGCTCTTGACCGCCTTGTCGGGGCTTCCGCCGTGCTCCAGCCAGCTGGAATTGTGGTAGTACTCCAGCAGATTCGTCTTGTTGGAGATGCACATAGCGACGTTCAGTTTTACCTTATACTCGGGCTTGTCCGCACGATCGCGTCCGACGCGCTCGGCAGACCAGGACTGCACCGAGGTCAGCGCCTTTTCGTCGGCAATTTCCTTGACATAGTCGGCGATGCCGTTCTCATACACATAATCGGTGGCATTAAAGCTGCGTCCCTCTTGATTCTTGAACTGGAACAGAATGCCCGGGTTAACGATTGCCTGACGGCGCAGCACGTCGTCAAAATACTCTATGGGCGCATCAATTTCGGTGAACACCTGGATATCCGGCTTGAAACGAATCTTGGTGCCGGTATCCTTTTTCCCGTATGGCTCTTTTTTGAGACCGCCGACGTTTTCGCCGTGCTCAAAGTGCAGCGTATAGATAAATCCGTCCCGCTTGACCTCCACGTCCATATACTCGGAGGCGTACTGAGTGGCGCAAGCACCTAGACCGTTCAGACCCAGGGTGTAATCGTCGGTATCGTACTTACCGCCCGCGTACAATTCACAGAAGATCAGCTCCCAGTTGTAGCGCTGCTCCTTCTGATTAAAGTCCACGGGGATGCCGCGACCGAAATCCTGAACCTCGATGGAGTGATCCTCGTAGCGGGTAATCAGAATTTTGCTGCCGTAGCCGGCGCGAGCTTCGTCCACGGAGTTGGACAATATTTCAAAAATGGCGTGCTGACAGCCCTCCAGCCCATCCGAGCCGAACATAACACCGGGGCGCTTACGTACACGGTCAGCGCCCTTCAGGGCTGTGATGCTCTCATTACCGTAAACGGGTTTCTTGGTCGCCATGAGAACAAATCCTCCTTAATTCAACATACTGTGTTTCAAAAATGTATTTTAACCTACATATTGGGTTTCTGTCAAGTCAAGATGGTAGTAAATTAACTCAATTTCGAAAATTAGCAACAAATTATTGACATTGGTCGCAATAACCGCTATCATTAAACAAAATAATTAAAGAAAGAGGTATTACATCCATGACCGACCCTGACCCTGGCAGTATGATGATGCCCAGCCTGCTTTTTAACGTTATCATTCCCAGCATTGTCCCGTTGCTGTTTCTGCTGATAACGGCGATTATCAATCTGTGCGATGAAGCATTCTCTGCGGTGGGCGAAACCCGCTTACGCGAATTGGCCGACCTCAACGTCCGCCGAGCACAAAACATTCTGTCGTTCACCGAAAAAGAGCGTCAATTTACCTCGCGCGTACGGCTGAATACGCTGCTCTGCTCTATTATTGGCACTATTGGCATTACCCAGCATACGTCCTTGCTCGCTGAGGCTCTGTTGCGGGCTTTCGGCGGTGTAATGGGATATACCTTTACAGCCGTTATCGCCTATGTTTTTCTGTTTTTGATTGCAGTAGCATTGTTCGGCGCCTTCGGCGTCATTCTCCCCCGCCGCTTGGCACACATTAATGCAGAGGCAGCCGCACTTTTATTTGCGGGAATCTTTGGGTTTTTCCATTCGCTGTTTTATCCGCTGTACGGCATCTGCCGTCTGCTGTCCTGGCCTTTTATCAAAATGACCGGTATGGATCCCAAGGAGGATCCCGACACGGTAACAGAAGATGACATCATTGAGCTGATAGAGGACGTGGAGGAAATCGGCGCGCTGGAAGAATCCCAGAAGGATATGCTGAATAATATTTTCGCCTTTGATGATATTACCGCCGCTGAAATTATGACCCCCCGTACCGATATGGCGACGGTGGAGGTGACCGATCCGGTGGTAGAGGCGTTGGCCACCGCCGTCGAACACGGCTACTCTCGCCTGCCCGTCTACGAGGAGGATATTGACCACGTGATCGGCGTCCTATATATTAAGGATCTGCTGCCCTACGTGGGTCGCGCCATCCCCAAGTCTGTCACCATCCGCAAGCTGCTTCGTGACACGATGTTCGTACCGGACACCAAAAAGTGCGACGAGCTGTTTGAGGAGATGAACGAAAAGCATCTGCAAATGTCTATCGTGGTGGATGAATACGGCGGCGTTGCCGGCATCGTAACCATTGAAGATCTGTTGGAGTCCATTGTGGGCAATATGCAGGACGAATTCGACAACGAGGAGGAGGAAGTTAACCGACTGGACGACGACTCCTTCGAGGTAGACGGTACGCTGAACATCGGCGAACTGAGCGAGTTGCTGCACGTTGAATTCCCCGAGGGTGACTACGATACCGTCGCCGGTTTGGTGCTGCACCTCTTGGGTCAGATCCCCGAGGAAGAATCGGAAACGGTCGTGGAATACAAGGACGTTTCCTTTACTGTGCTGGAAATGGAAGACCGTCGCATTGAGCGCGTATTGATAAAACGAACTCCCGACGATCCGAATCAAACGGAAGTATAATCCCGAAACGCCGCCGTCATTTCGGCGGCGTTTCCTAAATCTGAAAGGAGGATGGAGATGAACGTCAATTATCAAAGAATTCTTGACAAAGAGTTGGATAATATTCAGGCGACCGGACGCAAGCCGCGGCTGCTATTGCACGCCTGCTGTGCCCCCTGCTCCAGCTACGTATTGGAATACCTGAGTCAGTATTTTGAGATAACCGTCCTGTTCTATAACCCTAACATCTCCCCCGCCTCCGAGTTTGACCTGCGCGCCAGCGAACTGGCGCGGTTAATTGAGGAAATGCCGCTGACGAATCCTGTTCAACTGGCCGTAGGACGTTACGAGCCTGCGGAATTTGCGCGGATAGCCTCCGGCAAGGAGCATCTGCCGGAGGGTGGAGAGCGCTGCACAGAATGTTTCCGCCTGCGTCTACGGGAGAGCGCTAAAACCGCGAAGGATGGCGGCTACGACTATTTCACCACCACCCTATCCATCAGCCCTCTGAAAGATGCGCAAAGGCTGAACGCCATTGGCAGCGAATTGGCAGAGGAATTCGGTGTCCCCTATCTGTTCTCGGATTTTAAAAAGCGCGAAGGCTATAAGCGGTCCATTCAGCTGTCCGCTGATTACGGTCTGTATCGACAGGATTATTGCGGCTGTGCTTATTCGAAACGGGATGCAGAAAGGCGAAAAACAGATCAACAAATAATCGGTTGCAATTCGCTGTAAAGTGTGCTATACTGCGAATTGCAACGCATACGCGGGCGTGGTGAAATGGCAGACACGCTGGTCTTAGGAGCCAGTGCTCACGCGTGCGGGTTCAAGTCCCGCCGCCCGCACCAAGAAAAGGAGATGGTCAAAAGACCATCTCCTTTTCTTGATTCCGGTGGTGCTTTGAGGCTCTTGTTCAGCCAAATTTTGCTTTAAGCAAAATTTCAGGTTTTGACCAAAGGAAATTGTGATTCTGTCATTTCTACAGTCTTGGTCAAAACCGGGGTTCTAAGTCCCGCCGCCCAATTAAATCTCATCCGCTATATTAGAGTTGAAAACACTTGACCGTTGTGCTATACTGAATATCTAAAAGGCTTGAATTCAAAGAGGAGGAACGTGAAAAAATGAAAAAGATTACGACGATGCTTTTGGTCACAGTTTTGTTGCTTTCCGTGTCAGCTTGTTCAAAAGATATCTCCACTTTATCATCAGAAACCACTACTCCTACGAGCCAAATCAGTAATACTACCACAACTTCAATAACTAACAGAACTAATGCACCGACAACCGCCAAATCCAATACGACTAGAAAATCCGTTACCACGACGGACGCAACCTCAGCAACCGAGAAAAACGCTTCTAAAACTGGTCCTTCTTGGGGGCCCAAGATAATTCTTAACGGCAAGGAATTGGATGTTTATACCTCCCATTATTTTTGGAAAGACGACTATTTAGAAATCCCGTTGTCCGCCTTTTTGAAGTCTTTGGGTGCGGACTATGCCGATTCTCCTTATACTGACTACGAAACAGAGTGTTATTCTTTTTGCGGTCAACAATATATCATTTGTAGTAAATATCACCTTTTTATGTTAGAAGAGGATTACACAGACTTTATAGGCAGTGTAAAAACTCTTACAAGTGAAAACACGGCGGAAGTAGGTCTTCTACCGAGAAATAAAAACATTTGCTGGATAAACAGGGGCGATTCTGTTGTCGAGTGGGGAGAAATATGGATCGACCACATTTCCCTAATGAAGGCACTGCAAGAAAGCGGCGTTTCTATTTCCATAGCCCTTGATAAAACCGCCAATACCATTACTGTTACTTTACCATCGCCAAAGGAGTGAGTGGTGTGAACAATAACATCTTTAATTACGCCATATATCCCTCTGTTGTTCCCGCCGATACGGAAAGCGAGATCGCGATCCATCCCCTCGGTGAGAACACGGCGTTTCTGGAGGGTGTGAGCTATACGGTTGAGGTGCGCGGTGTAGAAACCTTCTGTAATAACTATGCTAAATTGCCCTGGAAATGGTATAACGTCACACCCAATGAGAACGGAGACCTGGTCATTCGACACCATTTTGAAGGTGAGCAACGATACGTCGTGAAAATCGTTCGACCTGAGGAAGATATTCTGGCGACACCGCATCGGGACATCACCAACCGCAGCAAACGCGGTTGTAATAAAGATACCGTGCTCAACGTATACTCGCTGGGCAGCGATCTGTACGGTCTCAAGGGATACAAAGGCGAATTGCACTGTCACAGCTATGAGTCCGACGGCATACAGGACGTAGCACATACGGTGGGCAACTATCGTTCTGCCGGATACGATTTCATTGCCATCACCGACCATTACATCACCATGGGTTCCGAAAAGGCTGCCCTCCTCCCCTTGGTTAAGGAATCGGGGATGCTGGCGCTGTTGGGCGAGGAATGCCACGTGCCCACCGAGCAAATCCACGCTGTCCATATTGGCGGAAACGCCAGTGTGAACGCCTACTACCGCGATCACACCGAAGAGTCTGTCGCGGAAATGGAATCCATCAGAGCTGACCTGGATTACCTACCTGAACATATCGACAAGACCGACTACGCCTGGCGCGTATGGATCGCCCGTAAAGCCGGAGAATTTGAGGGCGTTTCAATACTGGCGCACCCTCATTGGCTTTGGTATGACACCTACTTTATGGCGTCTGCCATTACAAAGCAGTTATTAAAGGATAATATTTACGATGCCATGGACATCACCGACCAGGAGGCGGATACGTCCGTCGCTCTGTGGGCCGAAATGCGTTCTGCGGGTTGCAAAACCTCCGTCGTCGGATGTTCGGATAGTCACGAAAGCAGCTCTTTTGACTGCCTATGTCCCGTTCGCGGTGGGTATACGTTGGCTTTTGCCGCTAAAAACGAGCGATTGGATATTTTATCCGCCATCAAGAGCGGTCAATGCGTTGCCGTCAATGCCGAGGGATCACCCGAACGCGTCCAGGGATCCTATCGATACGTCAAATTTGCTCGTTTTCTGTTGGATAATTATTTCCCCATGCATATGCGCCTGTGCCGCGGTCAAGGTGTTCTAATGGCTGATCATAGCTCCTCTGCCCCCTCCCCTGCTATCACCCAACAGGTCGGCGCCGCAAATGAACTCATCCGAGATTTCTCCCGAAAATTCTATGGTTATGAATAAAGGCTGAATGTTATGAAATTGCGAAAAATCGTTAAAAAATTTCTCTCTATCGTCGTTGTGCTTGCCTGTATCTGCGGCGTTGCCGCCCTTTGCCTTAACGCTCACGTCAAGAACAAAACGAGTGACAGCATCATTACCCACGAGGAGGCGCTTGCCATCTCCGACGCCGACTGCATACTGGTGCTGGGCTGTCAGGTGAAGGAGGACGGTGTTCCAAGCCATATGCTGGAGGATCGCATTAAGCGCGGCATCGCGCTGTACCAGGATGGTGCGGCGCCGAAACTGCTGATGAGCGGCGACCACGGCAGAACCGACTATAACGAGGTCGGCACTATGAAATCCATCGCCATTGATGCCGGTGTGCCGTCTCAGGACGTCTTTATGGATCACGCAGGCTTCTCCACCTATGAAAGTTTATACCGCGCAAAAGAGATTTTCGGCGTGGATAAGGTCATTATTGTAACACAGCAATATCACCTGCACCGCGCGCTGTATATTGCCCAACAATTGGGCATCGAGGCCTACGGCGTGGATACCGGATATCGTTCCTACAGCGGTCAAGCCATACGCGATATCCGCGAGGTTGCGGCACGTTGTAAGGACGTACTCACCACAGCGTTTAAGGTGCCGCCCACCTATGGCGGCGACGCCATCCCCATCAGCGGTGACGGCGACGCCACCAACGACTAAAAGGAAGGAATCAAAATGACCATTCTGCAGAAAAATCCTCGGCGGGACTTTGTAATCCTGAATCTGTCCGATCCTCAGATGAACGCTTTTGAGTGGGCAGACACCCATCCGTACAGCCCCATTCTGAAATACACTATTGATAAACTAATTAAAGACAACAAGCCGGATCTGATTACCGTCACCGGCGATATGGCCTATCCGGGCGACTATGAGTCCTACGAAACCTTTGCCAATCTGCTGGATAGCTATGAGATTCCGTGGACCATCATCTGGGGTAACCACGACCACCAGAGCGGTATGGAGCCTGTACTGAAGGCGGCAGAGCTGTTTAAAAAGCACCCCTATTGCTTGTTTGAGGATGGCGACCCTGCCTATGGCAACGGCAATCATTTCATCGGCATCCATCAAGAGGAAAAGCCTGTCACCGTACTGTTTATGATCGATTCTCATAATTCCGTTGAGGCGACGCTGGAGAACGGCGAGAAAAAATGGGTATACGATAAGCTGTGGCCCAACCAGCTGGAGTGGATCGGTAGTATGGCCGACCAGTTCAAGCAACAGGGTTATCGGGACGCCATAATGATGCTTCATATCCCACTGTACTGTTACCGTGCGGCGGCTCAAATGGCCTTCCCCGGCGGTCGCGGAGGTGACTCTGATCTGTACGGACAGCAGCATGAGCTGATAGCCAGCCACCCCTTTGACGACGGCGCTCTGCCCGTCATTAAGGACAGCGGGCTGATCACCCACGTGCTGGCAGGACACGATCACTGCAATAGTTTCATCGTGGATTACGAAGGAATCAAGCTGATGTTCGCCTGCAAGACCGGTCCAGGCTGCTATTGGCAGTCCTCTATGAACGGTGGTACGATCATCACCATTGACGCCGATGGCATTAAAGACGTGCACCACGACTTTGTGGATGTGACCCACTTGGTGGAGGGTACCGGCATAAAGGACTTTGAGTACAATTGGGACAAATAACGATATAAAAAACGGGCATCCGATCGGATGCCCGTTTTTTTATTGATTAGTACATACCGTCCATTCCGCCGGGTGCGGGAGGCGCGGGCGGCAGCGGCTCTTTCTTGTCCGCCACCAGACTCTCGGTAGTCAGCACCATAGCAGCCACAGAGGCAGCGTTTTGCAGAGCCGAGCGGGTCACCTTGGTGGGATCCACGATGCCACTGGCGAACATATCCACGTACTCTTCCTTCGCGAAATCAAAGCCGTAGTTCAAAGTGTCCGCGGTGCGGATCTTATCGATGATCACGCTACCCTCCAGACCGGAGTTCAGCGCGATCTGGCGCACAGGCTCCTCCAGAGCCTTCAGCACGATCTTGATACCGGTCTTAACGTCGCCCTCAGCATTCTCCATCATCGGCAGCAGTACGGATGCGGCGTTAATCAGCGCCACACCGCCGCCGGCGACCAGACCTTCCTCAACGGCAGCCTTGGTGGCAGACAGCGCATCCTCAATGCGGAGCTTCTTTTCCTTCATTTCCACCTCGGTGGCGGCACCGGCCTTGATAACGGCTACACCGCCGGCCAGCTTTGCCAAGCGCTCCTGCAGCTTTTCGCGGTCAAAATCGGAGGTAGAGGTCTCGATTTGAGCGCGAATCTGAGCCACACGGGACTTGATCATATCGGGATCGCCCATACCGTCCACAATGACGGTGTTTTCTTTAGTCACCTTGACCTGACGGGCGCGACCCAGCATCGGAATGGAGGTTTCCTTAAGATCCAGACCCAGTTCCTCAGAAATCACCTGTCCACCGGTCAGAATGGCAATATCCTGCAGCATCTCCTTGCGGCGATCGCCAAAGCCGGGAGCCTTAACGGCAACGCAGGTAAAGGTGCCGCGCAGACGGTTTACGATCAGCGTGGACAACGCCTCGCCCTCCACGTCCTCGGCGACGATCACCAACTTGCGACCGGACTGGAGAATCTGCTCCAGCAGCGGCAGAATGTCCTGAATGGAGGAAATCTTTTTATCGGTGATCAGCAGATACGCATCGTCGATAACAGCCTCCATCTTATCGGTATCGGTAACCATATAGGGCGTAATGTAGCCACGATCGAACTGCATACCCTCCACGACCTCGGTGTAGGTCTCTGCAGTCTTGGACTCCTCAACGGTAATGACACCGTCGGCAGACACTTTCTCCATAGCCTCGGCGATCAGCTGACCGATCACCTCATCACCGGCAGAAATGGTAGCGGCGCTGGCGATGTCCTCGGTACCGCTGACCTTCTTGGAATTCTTCTTAACCTCTGCAACAACCGCGTCCACCGCAGCCTGGATGCCCTTTTTGACGCCCATGGGGTTGGCGCCTGCGGCCACATTCTTCATACCCTCGCGGATCAGAGCCTGCGCCAGCAGAGTGGCGGTGGTCGTGCCGTCACCGGCAACGTCATTGGTCTTGATAGACACTTCCTTTACCAACTGGGCGCCCATATTCTCAAAGGGATCATCCAACTCGATTTCTTTCGCAATGGTGACGCCGTCATTGGTAATCAGCGGAGCACCGAATTTCTTATCCAGTACCACGTTGCGTCCGCGGGGACCCATCGTGATCTTGACGGTGTCAGCCAATTGGTCAACACCGGACTGAAGCGCCTTTCGCGCCTCTTCACCGTACAAAATAACCTTTGCCATAACGATACCTCCTATCAGTCTTCGACCACGGCCAGAATGTCGTTCTGTCGAACAATGGTGTACTCAACGCCATCCAGTTTAACCTCAGTGCCGCCGTAGCGGGTGATCAGTACCTTGTCGCCAACTTTGACGTACATGCTGACCTCTTTGCCATCCACGATACCGCCGGGACCAACGGCAACGATTTCAGCAACCTGAGGCTTCTCTTTAGCAGCAGCGGCCAGAATGATGCCGCTCTTGGTGGTCTCCTCTGCCTCGACAAAGCGGATGACAACGCGGTCAGCCAACGGTTTAATATTCATATTCTCATACCTCCAAATGATAGTATAAACGAGTATTAGCACTCGGCGCTTGCGAGTGCTAATACTATTGTACCCTATTTTCAAAAAAAATCAAGTCGAAAGCGCAAATTTAACTAAAATTTAACACTTCATTCAACGATTCACCAGAGCTCGTTTTGTTTTAAGCGCTTCGCGATCGCGAACCACAGACGCCGGCAGAACGAAGTTAAACGCCTGCGGGACAATCTTAAACTCAATTGAATCCGCAGAGAAACACTCCCCATCCACGGTACAAACAGCAGGTTTCGCCGATTTCACGCGCATACCGTAGCCGCGCAAATGCTCCACACACGCCAATTCGTCGTGACGACCGCTCTTATATTTGCCGATGATCAACGGAATCTGTAACTTCGGTACGGACTTTACCAAGGTAAAGTCAAGCAAGCCGTCGTCCACCTCTGCATTAGGCGCGCCCATATAGCCACCACCGTAATACCGACCGTTAGCCGCTACCGTCATCAGGTAGCGTCCCTCACGGTATATGGGGCCGTTCTCGCCATCGATGACGATCTCCATATCGTCACCGATGGGATGAAAAAACACATCGGCGATGGCCAGATTATAAGCCATCGAGCCGTTGACGCCGGGCAAATTCTTGTATTTCAGCATTTTGTCCGCCACAGCCGCGTCCATGCCGATGGCCGCAATATTCAGAGAGAGCATATCACCGCATCCCACGGCATCCACGGGAATGGCGGAGCCCTCTATCACATCGGCAATATCCAAAAAGCGCTCCTTGCCACCGAACAGACGAACGTAGTCGTTGCCGGATCCGCAAGGAATAACCGCCAATTCCGTATTCGGTGCACCAACGGGGATACCGTTCGCCACCTCCAGTAACGTGCCGTCGCCGCCGCAAGCATACAGGCGGACGTCATCGCCGGCCGAGCATTCCTCGGCAGCGATTCGTGTGGCATCCCCCTTACATTTCGTGAGATAAACGGCATATTCCAAACCGGGATGATTGGAGAAATACGCATCAATCTTTCCGCGAATCTCGAGAGCCATCCGATTTTTACCCGCTACGGGGTTTAGTATAAATACGTGACGCATTACGCACCTCCGTTATGAATCACATCATTACTTATAGTACATGTACAGCTGACACTTCAGCATACCGTTGTAGAGCTTGCGGCGCTTGTCGGCCGGTCTGCCGAACAGCTCTTCAAATTGCTCGTGAGGACTGATGATAGCATAGCTCCACCCTGCTTTGGGGATAAACACCTTCCCCATCGTGCGGTAGATGTCTTCCGCCGCCTTGATATCCAGCAGGCGCTCACCATAGGGCGGATTGCACAGTACCGTTCCGCTGTCGCCGTCCGGGCGAAAATCGCGAATGTCCGCCTGTACAGCGGAAATATAATCGCCGACGCCTGCCTTCGCCGCATTGTCGGATACCAGCGACAGCACCTCTGCGTCGATATCCCCACCGCGGGCAAAAAACTCCACGTCTCTTTGACGTTCGCGGGCCAGCTGACGCTCCTCCTTCCATATATCGGACGGAATGCTGTCCCAGTACATAGCGGAGAACACGCGGCGGATACCGGGTGCAATACCCTTTGCGGCCAGGGCAGCCTCGATCAGCAAGGTACCGGAACCGCAGCAGGGATCGCACACCAATTTTGCGCGGCGCGCACGCGTTACGTCGACAATGGCGGCTGCAAGGGTCTCTTTGATGGGTGCGCCACCCGAGATGGCACGGTAGCCGCGCTTATGCAGACCCACGCCACTGGTGTCCAGCAATAGCGTGACCTCATCCTTGAGGATGGTGAATTGAATCTGGCACTTGCCGTCGCACTCATCAAACCACTGAATACCGTATACGCGACCGAGCCGCTCTACCACAGCCTTCTTGACAATCGCCTGACAGTCCGGCACGCTGTGAAGCTGAGAATTCAGCGACCACCCCTTCACGGGGAAAGCATCCAACTTACCGATAAAGCGCTCCCAAGGCAGGGCGCGAACGCCCTGAAACAGCTCCTCAAAGCATAATGCCTTGAACCGTCCCATCACGATCTGTATACGTTCGGCATACCGCGAGGTGATATTGGCGCGCGCCAACATATCCAGTCCGCCGCAGAACAGAACGCGCCCATTTTCTGGGCGCACGTTCTCGGCGCCCATACGGCGCAATTCATCGCCCAATATGCCTTCGACGCCAAACAAACAAGGCGCACAATACTCAAACTTTTCCATAGTTCTCCTTTATCATAAACGACAGGTGGCGTGACGGGTCACGTGGCAGCCCACGTTGATAGCCAGCGGCAATCCCGCAATATGGGTCGGTGCCGCTTCAATCATCACCGCCAAGGCGGTAATGTCGCCGCCAAAGCCCTGGGAGCCGATACCCAATGCATTTATGGCAGTCAAAATATCCTTTTCCAATTCTGCGTAATACGCATCGTCATTGGGTTGCGCAACCGATCGGCACAGCGCTTTTTTCGCAAGATACGTCACCTGCTCAAAATCTCCTCCGATGCCGACGCCCAGTACCATGGGAGGGCACGCATTACTACCCGCCGCCTTCACGGTTGCGCACACCGCGTCGATAATATCCTTTCGATCCGCCGCCGGAGTCAGCATATACACACGGCTCATATTCTCGCTTCCAAAGCCCTTCGGCGCCACCGTGATTTCCAGTTCGTCTCCCTCAACCAGTTCCAGGTGAATGATGGCAGGGGTATTATCGCCGGTATTGACACGGCGCAAGGGATCGCTAACCACAGAACAACGCAAGCCTCCGTCCCGATAGCCGGCAGCAACGCCCTCGTTAATGGCATCGGTCAACAGACCGCCCACGATGTGCACCTCCTGCCCCAGGCGAACAAACACCACCGCCATACCCGTATCCTGACAGATAGGGATATGCCGCTCCTGCGCCACGTTTACGTTTTCCTGCAAATCCAGCAAAATGGATTTGGACAGTCCATCCGTTTCGGAGGCGGCAGAGGCACATAGCGTGTGATACAAATCCTCAGGAAGTTTGCAATTCGCTTCAATGCACAGAGCCCTTACGGCGTCCGTGATAGCAGAAGCAGTAATATCGCGCATAATTTCCCTCTTTTCTAACGAGCATAAAAAGAAGGAACGCCCTCTCCACGCAGGGAGAATGCATTCCTCTTTCTATCTTATCCTTGCGGACCGCCATTACCACGAGGCTTTCGGCTAAAGCCGCCGTGCTTACTGTCCATAGAGCGTTTGAGATCCGAGATCTTCTCGTCGCTGGTCATCTTAAAGCGGTTCATCATATCTTCGAAGCTTTCACTACGAGGCGTAGAGGATTGCCATTCATAATCTCCGGGGCGCCCATTGAATGCGGGACGCCGAGGCGCAGACTGGCGTGGAGCGGGTGCCTGCGCCTTTTTGATGGACAGACTTACCTTTCCATCCTCGCCGACGTTGAGCACCTTGACCTTAACCGTCTGACCTTCCGTAACGAAATCGCGAATCTCCTTAACAAAAGTGGATGCGACCTCGGAAATGTGTACCATACCGGTCACTCTGTCCGGCAACTCTACAAAAACGCCAAACTTAGTAATCCCGGTGACCTTGCCCTCAAGAATAGATCCAACCTCTAACTGCATAAAAACGATGTTTCCCCCTAAAAGAATTAACCTCCAGAGCCCTGGTAAATCTGTTGACCGGGTCTGAACATTCCATCTTCATTCGCCTTGTCCTCTAAGGTGCCGTCGTGATTCCCATCAATCTGCTGTTGCTTGGATTCGTTGTTGGCCTCTTTGAGGGCATTGGCGTCGGCGATCTCCTCAATTTTGTGGCTGGTCTCCGCAAGCTCAGCGCACAGACGTACCGCCTGAAATGCAACAAATGCAACGAGGGCGATCAGCAGAACGCGAAGCAGCCAGTTGGGGCGCTTATTCGTGCGCCGTTTTGCAGCCGTTCGAGCCATACTAATCCCCCTCTCACTATTTATACACATATTCATATACATATTACTGTGTATTGAATAGAATTTCAAGTCTTTTTTGAAAAAAATATCGCATTTTTTATTGGTTTTACTGCATTTTTCGCGATAATTGCCATATTTTTCCTCATTTTCCTCATATACAGCGATGACTGTGCTGCAATTCTAGTTATCCGACGTCCTGTCATACATACCAACCGCGATAGAAATCGACCCAGCAGTAGGTAGGATATCACGGCACCGCAGAGAATTCCGATAAACAGCAACGGATGCAGCTGTCCATCCATCACCACCAATGAGGAGAAAAAGGTAATCACTGCCGCCAGCACAAAATAAAGTACGTCCAGCAGGAACACTCTCCCCCGTCGGTTCCGAATATGACCCACACCGTTAAATATGCCGAATACGGCACCCAACAACAAGCCGGCACATATGCTCTCCAGCAGAAACATCAGCTGCTGGTGACCGGTCCACTCGATCTCCATATCAGCGGAACAACCGTGCAAACAAGCCCCGCACGTTTTCGGCATACAGCAACGTATCGATCTTTCCCGCCAGCGACAATAAACCGCCGTCCAGGTCCAGGTGAGTGATGTGCAGACCGCTGCCGCGAATGGTCAGCTCCCCCATCGACGTGGTCAGCGAAACCACCGATTCATCAAAATTTCCCACATCCAACACGCCGGTCAACTCAACGGTTGAACGATTCTGAAGAATCAGCTGATGTTCACTCTGCTTCATAGTTTCCTGCATAGAAATACCCCTCCCTGTATCCACTGTATGATACAGACAGAGGGGTTTATGACGCGATTATATAATTTTATACAGCATGGATGCATCGTTCTTGGCGACGGTCTCCTGGATAGACACGACCTGCGCCTTCAATTGCCGCGCACCCAGGGTCAGCGTAATCACATCGTCGATTTTCACTTCATAGGATGCGCGCGCGGGCTTATCATTCACCAGCACCTTACCCGCGTCACACGCCTCGTTGGCCACGGTGCGCCGTTTAATAAGACGGGATACCTTTAAATACTTGTCTAAACGCATAGGAACCTCCTGAAAACAGTAAAAGCCGCCCGTAGGAACGGGCGGCTCGAACTGCGAAAATTAGTTGACAGCCTTCTTCAGAGCGGCACCGGCCTTAAACACGGGCTGCTTGGAAGCGGCGATCTGGATCTCAGCCTTGGTCTGGGGGTTGCGGCCCACACGGGCAGCACGCTCACGGACCTCGAAGGTACCGAAGCCGATCAGCTGAACCTTCTCACCCTTAACCAGGGCCTCCTCAACGGAAGCGACGACAGCGGCGACAGCCTTCTCGGCGTCTTTCTTGCTCAGGCCGGCCTTAGCGGCAACAGCAGCAATGAGTTCTACTTTGTTCATAGTAATTTACCTCCACAATGTCTTTTATACTCCAGCGGCAAAAGCCGCAAATGGACCGATAAAACCTCAGGCGGACAAGCCGCCTACACACAATATACTATGTTTTGCGACAGTTTGCAAGAGCAAATAAAATTTTTGGACTTTTAGCAGAATTTGCCGTTTTCTTTCTGTGCAATTTGCATAAAGAATTCGTCCGTTTTTGGGCATATTATGCATTAAGCACGGTTTAATAGAAAGTAGCAACCGGTTGTTCAAGCGCATCGGTAAGCTCAACGGAAATCCCAGTCAATACGGGTCCTACCCTGCCGTAGCAGGGATGCTTGCGCACGGATATATCCGCCGTAACCGTAACCCACACTCTGTTGCTGAGGGCTTCGCGCTGATTCCATTCGCAAACCAAACCACCGAACTTGATATCGTCGGCACAACAGGTCATTATGGGGCGACCGACAATAAAGCAGTTTTTCGGTATCGAGTTATCCAGTACAACCTGGCCCTTGAACTGAACCCTCTTGCGGTCATAGGTAGACAGCTCCTCCGACAGATCACGGTACCACAGAGCATAATCTGTGTCGTTAATCACGATCATCGCCGCTTCTTTATCAAACGGGAGCGGATCCTCAATGTCGTCGTATTCCACGTCGTCGCCGCCGTAATCATAGACAATATCAACGCTGCGGCTGACACCACGGACGATCTTGTGCAGTTCCATCTTGTCGAAGCCCTTGACGCAGCGATTGAATGCAATCAACTGTGCGCCCTGAATCTTATCCACCGTCAGGTTACGCATATTGGCATTATAAGAAGCAAACGTGGTGGCGTCCGCAAACATCATCTCCTGATAAACGATCCAGTTCTTCGGCAGTACCGAATAGAAATCGTTTAACAACCACATGCCGTTGTACTCGACCATTATCCGTTGTGCGCGGCAGGATTTCTGCAAGGATTGAAGGTACTCCGTCGTAATGGAATCAAGACTATCCAGCACCTCAACCGTTACGTTTTGAGAGGAGAATCGCGCGGCATTCAGCTCGGTCTCCCCCTCTTCGCACAGCAGCACCAGTGTTCTCTCGCCATTGTTAAAGCGTTTATCCTCCAGCGTGCTCTGCAAAAATGTGCTTTTTCCCGAATCCAGGAAACCGGTAAATACATATACGGGTAATTCCATAAGAAACCTCACTTACACGTTGAACAATTCGGTCAGCGCGTCCTGATTGATGCCCGCGCCGATCACGCACAAACGACCGATCACATCGGCTCCGCCATAACGAACGTCCGCAGAACCGGGCACGTAATCGAAATGAATCCACTGACCGTCTTCGCCGGCTACGACGCCTTTTGCGCGCAGTACGTTGCCGTACGTGTGCTCGTCAGCAAGAGCGTTAAGCGCGTTCGAAATGCCCTCCGCGGTGAATCTCGCCGTCGTTTCGCGTCCCCAGCTATCGAACACGTCGTCCGCGTGATGGTGATGATGTTCATGATCGTGGTCGTGGCAATGGCATTCCTCTCCCGCCTCGTGGTGGTGATGATGGCACTCGTCATCGTGGTGGTGATGGTGGTGTTCGTGCTCATGATGATGTCCGCAGACAGGGCATGTCTCCTCGTGCATATGGTGCAATTCCGCCTCCAGCGAAGACCGGTTTTCCATCGCCGCCAAAATGTCGGCGCCATCCAACTCATCCCAAGGGGTCGTAATCAGATTCACGGAATCGTTGATCTCCCGCACAATAGCCAGAGCGGTATCCAATTTGGCGGAATCAATGCCGGCGGTACGGCTGAACACCACGCAACCGGCGTGTTTAATCTGATCGTTGTAGAATTCGCCGAAGTTTTTAGCGTAAACACGACACTTTGTAGCATCTACAATGGTTGTAAAGGCGTTCAGCTTTACAACGTCAGATTCCACTTTTTGTGCGGCTTTAATCACGTCGCTGAGCTTGCCAACACCGGAGGGCTCAATGAGGATGCGGTCAGGAGAGAAATCGTCCAACACCTTCTGGAGCGAGGTGGTGAAATCGCCCACCAGACTACAACAGATACAGCCCGAATTCATTTCATTCACCTGAATTCCAGCCTCTTTCATAAAGCTGCCGTCAATTCCGATCTCGCCGAATTCGTTTTCGATCAGTACCAATTTTTCTCCGACATAAGCCTCGGAAATCAGCTTTTTGATCAGCGTGGTCTTGCCCGCCCCGAGGAAGCCGGAAAATATATCGATTTTGGTCATAATACCATTCCTTTTCGCTTTTTGAAAAAGTATAGCACAATTCCTCTGCAATTTCAACCGAATTTCGGATATAAATCGTCAAAATTATTGAGAAAAACGGTTGATTTGTCGCTGAAAAATGTGTTATACTTTATCCGTTAGTTGTCCGTTTTCGATAGTTCTTTGGAGGTAAACAATGCCTTGCGATCTGCATTGTCACAGTAGAATATCCGACGGTTCGCTGGGAGTCAACGAAATTCTTTCCATAGCTCGTCGCCGTGGACTAACGGCTGTGTCCATCACCGACCACGATGCTGTGGTGGGCTCCACCCGCGCCGCCGTCCTCGGTAAGCGTCTCGGCATAACCGTTATCAACGGCATCGAGATGTCCTGTATCGACCCTCAACGCAAACGCAAAGTACATATCCTCGGCTATCTATACGATCACCCCGACCGACTGGAAGGCGCCTGCCACCGAATGATGCAAAGCCGCCGCGATGCGGCCACCCAAATGCTGCGCAAGGTGCTGCGGTATTATCCCATTACGCCGGAGCTGGTCACACAATGTGCCTCCGGCAGCGCCACCATATACAAGCAACACATTATGCACGCGCTTATTGAGGCCGGTTTTACCGACAGTTTTTTCGGCGATGTTTTTCAAAAACTGTTCTCCTCCCACGGCGGCGTGGCCTACGTACCGATCGAATATCCGGACGTGCGCAGTATGATCGACCTGATCCATAGTGCCGGCGGAGTCGCGGTTCTGGCGCATCCGTATGCCTATGACAGCACGGATCTGATGCAGGAATTGGTGGCAGAGGGACGCTTGGATGGCATCGAGGTGTGGCATCCGAAAAACAGTGAGGAACAATCCATCGCGCTGTCCGAATTCGCGCAACAGCACGGTTTAGTTATGACCGGCGGAACCGACTTCCACGGTATGTATACCGATACCCCTCACCCGCTAGGTTATCGCACCGCACCGGATTCGGTGCTGGTCGACCTCGAAGCCGCCAAACTGAAACGACATTCAACAAGGAGATAACATTATGGCCTATTACTATCGTACGAAGGGCGTCTGCGCCGGAGGAATCCGCTTTGATATTCGTGACGGAAAGGTTACCGACGTACAGTTTGAGGGCGGTTGCCACGGCAATACGCAAGGCATCGCCAAACTGGTGGAGGGAATGGATGCCCAAGAGGTGATCCATCGCCTATCCGGTATTCGTTGCCGCATTAAGAGCACCTCCTGCCCCGATCAGCTGGCCAAAGCACTGCAAGAGGTGTTGGATAAAGAATGATATGTACAGCCACAGGTATCGCCTGTGGCTGTTACTGTAAAGGACTGTAAGTATGAAACTACCTGTAGAATTCAAAAACAGAATGAAACAATTGCTCGGGGACGGCTTTTCAGAATTTGTCGGTGGATATGAAACACCTCTGCGCAGAGGTCTCCGTGTGAATACCAATAAGATCTCGGTGGATGCATTCCGTCCGCTATTTCCGCACCCCCTTACCCCCTCTCCCTTTGCTGATGACTGCTTCTACGTAGACGCGGATTTTAAAGCCGGCAGCGATCCCTTGCACCACAGCGGTGCCTACTATATGCAAGAGCCCTCTGCCGCATCGGCGGTAACGGTGTTGGACCCTCAACCGGGCGAATGGGTACTGGATCTGTGTGCCGCTCCCGGCGGAAAGTCCACCCAAATCGCCGCCAAGCTCAACGGTGACGGACTGCTGTGGAGCAACGAATACGTCGCCTCCAGAGCACGAATACTACAGCAAAACATCGAGCGGTGCGGCATCAGAAACGCCGTGGTCAGTAACCGCGATACCGCCGCTCTCTGCAACGGTCTGCCCGGTCTGTTCGATGCCGTTCTGGTGGACGCACCCTGTTCGGGCGAAGGCATGTTCCGTAAGGAGCCGCAGGCACTGACCGAATGGAGCATGGATAACGTGCGCCTTTGCGCCGCCAGACAGAAGGAGATTCTGAACAATGCCGCCAACGCGGTCAAACCGGGCGGGCGTCTGGTATATTCCACCTGCACCTTTGCCCCCGAAGAGAATGAGGGCGTCGTCGCCGATTTCCTTTCCCGCCATCCCGATTTTTCGCTTATTCCGATTGAGGTGTCCTGGGGACGTTCGGCATTCGATTCTCAGAGCATGCTCCCCTTTTGCCCTGACATAGACACCGCAATTGATTTGAGCGGATGCCGACGCATCTTCCCCCAACACGGCGGCGAAGGGCATTTCATCGCCTTATTCCGTCGTGATGGCGTTTCAGAGAAAACCGTTACACTCGAAAGCAAATCAAAGGCAGATGCCAATGCCAAAGCGGCAACAGAACTGTACCGCCAGTGCTTTACCGACGAACCGATCGGTGAATTCCTCACCGTTGGAGAACAGATACGCCTTATCCCCCACGGGCTGCCTGACTGTCGCTCACTGGGAGTTCTGGGCGCGGGCTTTACTGTCGCCAACGTCTGTAAAAATCGGCTCGAGCCCAGCCACAGTGCCTTTATTTCCGCACGGTTGTCAGACTGCAGACAGGCGATCGATCTGTCAATAAGCGATCCTCTCCTGCGCGCGTTCCTCCACGGCGAGGAAATCCCCTGCTCAGCCGTAAAGGGTTGGGTTGCCGTGTGTGTAGCGGGCATCCCTGTAGGATTCGGAAAGGCTTCCGGCGGCAGGCTCAAAAACCGATATCCTAAAGGTTTGCGGTTGATATGAACAAAAATGCTCTTCAGCTGAGTCTAAATGTGAGTATTTTCTTCAAATATTCATCAATTTGTCATAATCGCTTGCAAATTCTCTCATTATAATATATAATGTACCAGGTTAGTTTGTTATCTTTTTAACACATACTATATTTTGAAAGGATGTTTGTTATGAGTTACCTGAGCAAAAAGACCGTAGAAGACCTGAATGTGGCCGGCAAGCGCGTGCTGGTTCGTTGCGATTTCAACGTACCGCTGAAGAACGGCGTCATCACCGATGAAAACCGCATCGTCGCCGCCCTCCCCACCATTCAGTACCTGATCGACAACGGCGCTAAGGTTATCCTGTGCCCCCACCTGGGCAAGCCGAAGGGTGAGCCCAAGCCCGAGCTGTCCCTGGCTCCCGTTGCTGTCCGCCTGAGCGAGAAACTGGGCAAGGACATCGTCTTTGCCGCTGACGACAACGTGGTCGGCGAGAACGCAAAGGCCGCTGTTGCCGCTATGAAGGACGGCGACGTGGTGCTGCTGCAGAACACCCGCTATCGTGCCGAGGAGACCAAGAACGGCGACGCTCTGTCTGCTGAGCTGGGCTCTCTGTGTGATCTGTTCGTAAACGATGCGTTCGGTGCTGCCCACCGCGCTCACTGCTCCACCGTGGGTGTCACCGCCTACGCCAAGGAGTCTGCCAACGGCTATCTGATGGCTAAAGAAGTCCAGTTCCTGGGCAATGCCGTCAACAACCCTGTCCGCCCCTTCGTCACCATCCTGGGCGGTGCTAAAGTGGCCGACAAGCTGAACGTCATCGAGAACCTGCTGAACAAGGCGGATACCCTGATTATCGGCGGCGGTATGGCCTATACCTTCCTGGCCGCCAAGGGCTACGGCGTCGGCAACTCCTTGCTGGATGAGAGCAAGATCGACTACTGCCGCGAGATGATGGCCCGCGCCGAGAAGAAGGGCGTTAAGATCCTGCTGCCCATCGACTGCGTCGTTGCCAAGGAGTTCCCCAACCCCATCGATGCCGAGATCGACGTTGAGGTCGTAGCCGCCGATGCCATTCCGGACGACATGGAGGGTATGGACATCGGTCCCGCTACCGCCGAGCTGTTTGCTAACGAGGTTAAGAACGCCAAGACCGTGGTCTGGAATGGTCCTATGGGCGTGTTTGAGAATCCCACTCTGGCTAAGGGCACCATCGCCGTTGCCAAGGCTCTGGCCGAGACCGACGCCACCACCATCATCGGCGGCGGTGACTCTGCCGCTGCTGTCAACACGCTGGGCTTCGGCGATAAGATGAGCCACATCTCCACCGGCGGCGGCGCCTCTCTGGAATTCCTGGAGGGCAAGGAGCTGCCCGGTATCGCCGCCATGAGCGATAAGTAATTCAACGATTGAGGAGAACAAAATTATGGGTAAGTACGTTATTGCCGGTAACTGGAAAATGAACAAGACCCCCGCCGAGGCTACCGCCCTCATCGAGGCTATTAAGCCTCTGGTGAAGGACGCCGCCTGTGACGTCGTGGTGGGTGTTCCCTATATCGACATTCCCGCCGCTCTGGAGGCCACTAAGGGCTCCAACATCGGCGTTGCCGCCCAGAACTGCTACTGGGAGAAGTCCGGTGCCTTCACCGGCGAGATTGCTGCCGATATGCTGCGCGAGATGGGTGTCGGCTACGTCATCCTGGGTCACAGCGAGCGCCGCACCTATTTCGGTGATACCGACGCCACCGTTGCCAAGCGTGTGCGCGGCGCTATTGACGCCGGCTTGACCGCCATTCTGTGCGTGGGCGAGTATCTGGAGCAGCGCGAGCAGGGCATCACCGCCGAGGTGGTGGCTATGCAGACCAAAATTGCTCTGGAGGGCGTATCCGAGGCTGAACTGAGCCAGATCATCATCGCCTACGAACCCGTGTGGGCCATCGGCACCGGCAAAACTGCCACCGCCGAGCAGGCCAACGAGGTCTGCGCCCAGATTCGTGACGTCATCGCCGGTCTGTACAACCAGGCTGCTGCCGATGCGGTCACCATTCAGTACGGCGGCTCTATGAACGCCGGCAACGCTGCTCAGTTGCTGGCCATGTCCGACGTGGACGGTGGTCTGATCGGCGGTGCCTCCCTTAAGGCAGAGGATTTCGCCACCATCGTCGCGGCTGCGAAATAAGAAACATCAGTGACGAGAGGGCGTGTGAATTAGACACGCCCTCTTTTCAAAGAAAGGTAGATACGTTATGAAAAAACCTTTAACTCTCATCATTATGGACGGCTTCGGCATCAATCCCGATTCCTACGGCAACGCCATTGAAGCCGCCGCCACCCCCAATCTATCCAAGATTTTCGCCGAAAACCCCACCACCCAGATCGGTGCCTCCGGTATGGACGTGGGTCTGCCGGACGGACAGATGGGCAACAGCGAGGTGGGTCACACCAATATCGGTGCTGGCCGCATCGTGTACCAGGAGCTGACCCGCATCACCAAGTCCATTCAGGACGGCGATTTCTTTAACAACGAAGCGCTGCTGTCCGCTATGAACGCCGCCAAAAAGCCGGGCGCTGCCCTGCACTTGGCCGGTCTGCTGTCCGACGGCGGTGTTCACAGCCACTTTGAGCACCTGGTCGGTCTGCTGGAGATGGCAAAGAAGAACGGCGTGGAAAACGTGTTCGTACACTGTCTGATGGACGGTCGTGACGTGCCTCCCAGCTCCGGCAAGGGTTTTGTGGAGCAACTGCAGGCAGAGTTGACCCGCATCGGCGTGGGCAAGATCGCTACCGTGATGGGTCGTTTCTACGCCATGGACCGTGACAACCGCTGGGAGCGCGTTGAGCAGGCCTACTCCGCTATGGTATACGGTGAGGGCATCCAAAACGCTGATCCCGTCGCCGCTATGGCGGATTCCTACGCTGCCGATGTGACTGACGAATTTGTCGTACCCGTGGTCTGCGCCGGCAAGGAGGGCGTTATCAAGGCTAACGACGCGGTGGTATTCTTCAACTTCCGCCCCGACCGCGCCCGTGAGATCACCCGCACCTTTGTGGATCCCGATTTTGCCGGTTTTGAGCGCAAGAACGGCTTCTTCCCGCTGACCTATATCTGTATGACTCAGTACGATGCGACTATGCCCAATGTGGACATCGCGTTCCGTCCCCAGTCGCTGACAAACACGCTGGGTGAATACTTGAGCGATAAGGGTCTGGCTCAGCTACGCATCGCAGAGACCGAAAAGTATGCTCACGTTACCTTCTTCTCCAATGGTGGCGTTGAAAAAGAATACGACGGCGAAGATCGCGCCCTGATCAACTCTCCCAAGGTAGCCACCTACGACCTGCAGCCTGAGATGAGCGCGCATCTGGTGTGCGACGAGGTGCTGGATCGCATCCGCTCCGGCAAGTACGACGTTATCATCCTCAACTACGCCAACTGCGATATGGTGGGTCACACCGGCGTGTTCGATGCCGCTAAGGCTGCCGTTGAGGCGGTGGACACCTGCGTCGGCAAGACGGTTGCTGCCACCCTGGATATGGGCGGCGTGGCGCTGATTACCGCTGACCACGGCAACGCGGACAAGATGTACGAGCCGGACGGCTCCCCCTTTACCGCTCACACCACCTTCCCCGTTCCCTTCTGCGTGGTGGGTAAGGACTGCACCCTGCGTGAGGGTGGTCGCCTGGCGGATATCGCCCCCACGATGCTGGAGATTCTGGGTCTGCCCCAGCCTGCTGAAATGACCGGCAAATCTCTGATCGGTTAATCGCAAAATTCCTAAAGGACATCTCTTTCGAGGTGTCCTTTTTTAATGGTTACAATATTGTCATAATTATTGCTTTATTTTCATAACTGTGATAAAGTGTACAGGATAAAAATCAGGAAAGGAGTGGTCCAATGATAATCAATCTCAAGCAGTTTGCCATTGACCTGAAAAGTCCCTACTTGCTCTCGTTATTGTTGATCTCATTGGTCCCTCTCTTCCCCGATTACATAACCTTCTTTTTGATTTTGGCTGCGTTAATTCCCTTCTATAAGGATATGAAGAACCGCCAAATGAAACCCACCATCAACACCATTGGCAAGCTCTTATTCATCTACTGCGGGTATCTTACTCTCACCTGCATCATCAGCACAGACCCATTCCAATCCGTCCTTTCTGTGGCTATGTGGTGGTTTATGCTGATTGTGTATATCATCGTTTCCAATCTGCTGACTGACCGAGATCGGCTGGACGCTTTCCTTATGTGCATTACCACCGTCGCCGGTATCGTGGGTATTATCGCGATGATACAGAGCTTTTTGAACACCGTGTTCGGTATTGAAATCGCCGGTGTGTGGAGCTGGCTGGATACCATCGTGTTCCGCTACGTTCCTTTTAATCTCTCTCTGCAAACCTTCCCCAAGCGCGCCTACGCCACCTTTGCCAACCCCAATATGTTGGCGCAATATTTGGTGATGGTTGCTCCGTTTGTGGTATGCTTCAACTTTATGGATCGACGGAATTCCATGCGACTGTATAACCGTATCTGCATGATTTTGACCTTCGGTGGTGTTATGTTCTCCTTCTCTCGCGGCGGTTATCTCGCCGTGATCTGCCTGGCGATTATGCTGATATTGCTGAATGCCAAGAAGCGGTTCTCTACCGTCCTACTCTACGTCGCCGCCGCGTTGCTGTTCATTCCACAGGACGTATACAACCGTCTGACCACCCTCGGTGCTTCCGGTCGAACCCGCATATGGGCACAGGCGCTTGAATCCATCAGTCAGCGTCCGCTGTTCGGCTATGGCGCCGGCACAGAGCCCGCCTCGAACATATTCAGAGGTATCGGGATGAACGCTCCCCACGCACACAATATTGCTCTCCAATTACTGCTGGAAGGCGGCATCCCTGCGCTTATGCTGATGACCGCTATCGCCGTTGTCATCATCCGCTACGGTCTGCGACTGATTCGTAACGGCTACCGTGCCTCCTTCTGGGTCGGCTTTGCGCTCTGCGGTTTCGTGATGGTTGTCACGCTGCACGGTCTGGTGGACTACCCGCTCACCATACCGCGACTAATTGCCATCTTCGTGATGCTGTTGGCCATCGCCGATCGGTCCATTCGCATCTACCGACCCACCAACTACGGTCGTTTGAAATTCCCGCAACAGACTCCCAAGAAAAAGCGAATAACATAATGAAAACCTCCTATGGAATCCATAGGAGGTTTTTAATATGTTTAATCTTTCTTTCCGAATCGCAAGCCGGACCAAAGGAATATGATCACCTGAGCCGGAATGCCAATCATAAACACAAGCCACAAATTATACCTGAAAAACACCAATGCAGAAATGTATACGCAGGCCAAAAAACTCCACACCAGTACAGAAATGATCAGAAAATTCATACGGCGTGGACCCCAGATGCTGTTAAATATCAACAAGACAATAGCTGTTACGGGTACGGCATACACGAACGCCAACCACATTTTATCGTGGAAGGTCGGCAGCGCCACGTCCATACTGGTGTATAGAAACACCGCAATAAACCATACCAGCACGCAGGAGATAAAGGAAATCAGCAAATGATTTCGCTTCTGGCGCTTTGTATAATCGCGCTTCGCCTCCGTCTCCAGCGGATGATCGGCCCGAAGCAGATAGTCAACCGATACGGAAAAGGTATCCGCCAGCTGCTTGAGGGTGATCACGTCCGGAATGGACTCGCCCCTCTCCCACTTGGAAACTGCCTTGTCGGAGTAATTCAGTTTTTCAGCCAATTCCAGCTGAGTCATATTTGCTTCACGCCGCAATTTTCCGATATTGCCGGCGATGATCAATTTTAACTCTTCCATATAATCCTCACAGATACGAGTATTTTCATTGTTAGTATAACACACGCTGTTGTCGTTTTCAAGTGCTTTTTGTTTCGTCATTTTTGTCCCTCTACCGTGAGTAGAATCGGTAAAATTCGACTCTACAGCAAGAATCCCACTCGGAGAATCCGCATTTTCAGCGGTAGGGTGACTCATATACCGACGGATGGTATAATAGTCACATATCAAACGATTGGAGTGTATCTGATGAACGATTATATCCTCAGCTGCTGCTCTGTGGTGGATCTCACCCCCGAGCACCTGGCGAAACGCAACATTGAATTTGCCTCTCTGCATTATCATATGAATGGTAAAGACTATATTGACGACATGGGACAGACCATATCCTCCGAGGATTTCTATCTTTCTATGAAGGAGGGTGCTACCGTCAGCACCTCCCAGATCAACGTCGATGAATACCTCACCTATTTCGAAAAATTCCTCGCTGCCGGTAAGGATGTGCTCCATCTGGCCCTCTCCAGCGGTCTCTCCGGTTCATATAACTCTGCGCGTATCGCCGCCGAGATGTTATCCGAAAAGTATCCTGAGCGCTCCATTTACGTTGTGGATTCCCTGGCCGCCTCCTCCGGTGACGGTCTACTGATCGAAACCCTGGCAGACCGCCGCGATCAGGGCGAATCTATCCACGATACTTACCGTTGGGCGGAGGAGAATAAACTGAAAATGCACCATTGGTTTACCGCCAGTGACTTGACCTGGTTTGCCAAGGGTGGTCGCATCACCAAGGTTGCCGGCTGGTTTGGCACGGTGCTGAAAATATGCCCTGTTATGAACGTTGACAATCTGGGGCGTTTGATCCCGCGCTTTAAAATTCGCGGTAAGCAGAACGCCCTCAAGGAACTGGTAAACCAGATGAAAGAACAGGCCGAGGGCGGTATTAACTATTCCGGCAAGTGCTTTATTTCTCACTCATACTGTAGAGAAGACGCTGAATTCGTCGCCAATGAAGTCCGCAAATGCTTCCCTAATATCAACGGAGAGATCGGCATTTACAACATCGGCACCACTATCGGCTGCCATTCCGGTCCCGGTACTACAGCCCTATTTTTCTGGGGCGACGCCAGAGAGAACTAATCGAAAAAGGTCGAAAATGCAAATTTTCGACCTTTTTTTCATTTTAGGGTAGAAATCTATTTCCCGTCGTGCTATAATTGGCGACAGGAAGGAGTGTTTTTATGAAAATTATCAAGGAATTTAAGGAATTTATCAATCGCGGCAACGTGGTTGACATGGCCGTCGGTGTAATGATCGGTGCCGCTTTTAAATCCATCGTTGATTCTGTTGTTGCCGATTTGATCTCTCCTCTTATCGGTTTGATCTTCCAGCAGGATTTCAGCACCCTTAAGATTGTCCTGCGCGAGCCCATCATGGATGCTGACGGCGTCACCGTGCTGAAAGAGCAGCTGTCCATTAACTATGGTGCATTTATTATGGCAGTTGTCAACTTCTTCATTATTGCTGTCATCCTGTTCCTGATGGTTAAGATGATCAACGGTCTGCGTGACGGCATTAAAAAGCCTGTCGAGGCGGTCGAGGAAGCTCCCACCACCAAGATCTGCCCCTACTGCAAGAGCGAAATTGACATTGAGGCAACCCGTTGCCCTCATTGTACATCCGATCAATAATGGAAAACCGCCGTTCCGAGAGGAGCGGCGGTTTTTTATCGTTATAGCGGTATGGTTAGTAAGCAATCCTTGTCTAGTCTGTCGTCGGTCAAACCGTTCTCCTCTGCAATATACCGTGCCGATGCGTGACAGTGCCGACCGATTTCCCAAACGCTGTCGCCGGAGTGCGCATAGTACATCATCAAGTTCACGTCACTGCTATCAAACGCTCGTTCGGTCTGTACCTGAATGTCGGTAATTATCCTGTGATTACAGCAAACGTACTCTTTCACGTGACAATTCATCTTGACCTGAAGCTGTAGACACGTACCGTCCATACGATACTGCGTATCCACCACGTGTATTTTGATTTGAGCCTTATCACCGGAACACGGAGAATCCATGCGAAAATCCTCGGTATTCTGGTAAAAACACACATGTTTATCGCAATCGCGATACAATACGGAAATCTGCAGTTTACCCGTTATAGCCACCTTTTGCCCTGCGACAGTTGTGTCGCACTCTATTAGCTTGGTCCATACGTCAACGACCTCACTGATATCACCGGAGGGCAGTTGACAAGGCACAGGCAATACGGTGTTTTCCAGGCGATAGCCCTGATAGGCACTGTGCTCAAATTCATTGTGCTGAAGTGAAACGGGATATTTCGTGTGATAGGCATCCAGCAATACCGTGGTTTCCTCCCGTTGCCAAATGCAAAGCTGTAGTAATATTTTTGCGGTCACATCAAGAACAGTATTCTCGCCGTCAGCGCCCACCAGGCATCGTTCCGTATCGGAGAGTATGCACGCGCGGATGCTGTGCAACTGATTCTCGGTGGCTCCGTCAGCGTCGATAATCTGACTGAATGGCACGGCATAGTTTAAGCAATGCGTTGTGCCCTTTTCCCCATTGTCTGTGTAGAGCTGATGCACGTGTAAGACGCCCTTGACAATGGCTTTGGCATTCAGCACGCGGCACTCGGTCATCTCGAGGCAGCATTCCCCGCCCAGCAGCATGTCTGCCGACGGGTTCATCTGTGGAAAATCCAGTTGTTCACTTACCGTAATGACTTTTTCAGCGAAAAACGCAGGTGCCGTGACCGTAATTGGACACGTTTTTGATTCCAGTTCCGGGGAAATGACCTCTGCCATCGGGATCTCTTCGGTGGTCTGCGCTAATACGCCCGCCTTTACCGCACCACGAATTTCGATACAGCGCGGACTGACAACCCGCCAATTCACATACCGTGTTGACAGATCAACAGACACGGGAACCGAGTCCGTGACACCGTCGCATTTCACCTCCAGACTGAATGGGAGACTAAACTCGGCAGAATGAATACAGCAACGGTCTTCATCCAGGTACAGCACTCGAACGTCTGCCGCTCCATCGATCAACAACCGATCACCGGACCACTGCCGACTTTGCAAATGCGGCACCATCGTACAGGTCAATACCGCCGCCATATCCGAGCAATAATCAGGTAGTGTGAAGCTGCCGCTCACCCCGCACTCTTCCTGCCTGTCTATTACCGAGCGGGACATACAGACGGTATGCTGTTGCAATAGATTTTCCATAGGCTCACTCCTTTTCTCTTGTAAAAACTATATGCAACCGTTTACCGCTATATGACAAATGCCCGTGCAAGCGATTGCACGGGCGTTATAGTTATTTATTTATCGCAGCAGCAGGTGCCCTGTTTAGAGGATGGGCAGGTACCGCTATCGGGGCAACCGATGCACTTTTTACCGCTCTTTTTCGAGCGATAAATGGCAAAGACGGCAGCACCGATAATCACCACGATGACAGCGATAATGATATAATCGGTCCAGTTCATATATACCTCACTTACTTCTTACTGGTGGCGTATTCCTTAGCAACCTTGGCATCGGCACGCACGCAAAGGACAATCAAAACAGCAATCATCGCCGCCACAGCGGCCAAGCCGCCCCAGAAACCGGCGCCAAGTGCGCCGGTAGTAATCAACGTGCCCACTTGATACACCGCAAAGGCGATGGAATAGCCTGTGCATAATTGCAGAGCGATACCGCCCCAGAACCACTTTCTGTCACGAATCTCCGCATTCATAGCGCCCAGAGCCGCAAAGCAAGGAGGCGTAAACAGATTGAACATCAGGTAGGCTAACGCGGCAACAGCAGTCATGGGAACCTCGCCGCCGCCAAAGGCCAGCGCCACACCGGCGCCTGCGCCCTCGACCATCTCCAGCGCCTCCGTGTCAATCAAGTTAGAGATACCGAAGCAAACAGCCAGAGTGCCTACCACGTTTTCCTTGGCAATAAAGCCGGTGACGGCTGCCGCCGCCAACTGCCAGATACCAGCGCCGATGGGAATCAGCAGAATAGCAACGGGATGAGCGATGGATGCCAAAATTGAGGTGTGTTCCATCCCCTCCTCAACCAGCTGGAAGTTCCAGTTAAAGGACTGCATAATGTACACGATGGCGTTGCACAGCAAAATAATCGTACCCGCCTTAACAATGTACGCCCAGCCGCGGGAAAGCATAGACTGTGCCGCACGCTTAATACTGGGGGCTTTATACTCCGGCAACTCCATAATGAAGAAAGACTTGCGATTCTTATGACCGGCGATCTTATTAACCAGCAGAGCTCCCAGCAAAATCAGAGCAATACCGACAAAGTACATCAGTGTACCCACCCAGGAGGCATTACCAAAGAAGGCGCCTGCAAACAGAGCGATGACCGGTAGTTTTGCACCGCAAGGCATGAAAGGAGTAAGCATAGCAGTGGCGTTGCGTTCGCGCTCGTTGCGGATGGTACGGGCTGCCATAACGCCGGGGATAGCGCAGCCGGTGCCGATGATGAAGGGAATTACAGATTTGCCGGACAGACCCACCTTTTTAAAGATGGGATCCAGCACCACCGTGGCACGGGCCATATAGCCGCAGTCCTCCAACAGAGCGATCAGGAAGTACATCACCATAACCAGTGGCAGGAAGCCGACGACCGCGCTGACACCGCCGATAATACCCTCGGTCAGCAGAGCGGACAGGAAGGGATTCGCGCCCTCCAGCAGACCGGCAACCCATTCTTTGAACTTATCAATTAAGGTAACCAATCCGGGGATCGTAAAGCCATTCTTGAATTCATAACCCTCGGCGATCCAGGGTCCGACCCACGCCTGGGAGATCTGGAACACCAGAAACATAACGACAGCAAAGATGGCAAGACCAATGAAGGGATTGGTTATCACCTTGTCAAATGCATCCTGCTTATTGTATTCCTTAGTGAGGATCTTACGGGTTTCCACCGCCTTAACAACGCTGTTTACAAACTCAAAGCGCTTGCGGTCAGCGGCAACAACCGCCTTCTTGTTAGTCAGGTCAACGCCCTCCTGTACGTAAGGAGCAGTCTGCCCCTTTCCATAGAGCTCAACAGCTGCCTTTACCGCGACATCGAGGCCCTCATTGGTGGTAGAAACCGTCTCGATAACGGGACAACCCAGCTTAGACGAAAGAGCTTTGGCGTCGATAACAGTGTGCTTCTTTTCGTTCACGTCTGCTTTGTTCAGGGCAACCACAACGGGAATCCCCAGCTCAAGTAACTGCGTGGTGAAGAACAGACTACGGCTGAGGTTGGTCGCATCCACGATATTAATGATGGCATCCGGGTTCTCGTTTTTCACATAGGAACTGGTCACACTCTCCTCAGACGTAAAGGGTGACATTGAATATGCACCGGGAAGGTCCACAGCAATAAGAGAGTCATCTCCGCCGTTATACGCCTTTTTAATAAGATACTCCTTCTTCTCTACCGTCACTCCGGCCCAGTTGCCCACCTTCTCGTTGCGACCGGTGAGCGCATTGTACATAGTGGTTTTGCCACTATTAGGATTACCAGCAAGAGCAATTCTCATAATGTTTACCTCCAGAATTTCGTTCGGTTACCTATTGCTAACCGTCTGCCATAAGAAAGGCGGCAGTCTCCCCTGCCGCAATTCAGATAATACGTCAGATTACAATCGCCTCTGCCAACAAGCGGTCAATATTGTAACGGGCATCCTTAATGGATACCACACAACCGCCACGCTGATGAGAAACTACCGTTATCGGCTCGCCACTGTAACAACCGAGAGAAAACAAAAACGCATCCAACTCTTCGTCATCGGTATCAATAGCACGGATAATGTACTCTTTTCCTTCCTGTGCATCTAACAGAGTCATTACGTCATCTCCTTGAATTCTTTCGGTTAGCAATTGCTAACTACAAGGTATTATACTCATTTTCCAGAGATTGTCAAGAGTTTTTTGATATATTTTTAACACGACGCAGAAAAAGCCGCCACAATGGCGGCTTTTTCCTATTGAATCATATTTATAAAGGTTTGCTCGTCAATGACGGGAATTCCCAGCTGTTGGGCTTTGGTCAGCTTACTGCCGGCCTCCTCCCCCGCCAGAACGTAGGTGGTCTTCTTAGATACACTTCCTGAGGTCTTTCCGCCGTACTGCTCTACCAATGCAGCGGCCTCGCTCCGCTTCATTGTGGGCAACGTACCGGTCAGCACAAAGGTCATTCCGGCAAAGCGATCATCCACTTGGCTCACCTGAGCCGACATATTGACACCGGCAGCTGCCAGACTCTGTACCAGGTCGCGGGAAGGCTCCAGCGCAAAGAATGCAACGACGCTCTGCGCCATCACGCCGCCGAAACCGTCAATGGCAGAAATCTCCTCCACCGTTGCGGTCATCACAGCCTCCATGGTACCAAAGCGCATCGCCAACAGTTTGGCGGCCTTCTCACCAATATGACGAATTCCGAGACCATAAATGACACGGTACAGATCATTTTCTTTAGAAGCCGATACCGCGTTAACGATATTCTCAGCCGACTTCTGCTGAAAACCCTCCAACTGAGCGATATCCTCCACGGTCAAGGCATACAGATCGTCTGCCCGTGAGATGCGATTCATTTGAACCAGCTTTTCCAGCACGGCGGGTCCGAGCCCATCGATGTCCATCGCGTCCTTCGAGGTAAAGTGAATCAAATTCCGTAGCTGCTGTGCGGGACAGGCGGGATTGACACAGCGAAGATCCGCCTCGTCCTCCTCGCGGATGACAGGCTCACCGCAAGACGGGCATACCGTCGGAAGCCGATAGATGGGCTGACCGCTGTGCTTGGCCACCCGCACCACCTCGGGGATGATGTCGCCCGCCTTTCGCATAATGACGGTGTCCCCCAGCGCCAGTTCTTTATCTTCAATAAACTTCTGGTTATGCAACGTGGCACGGCTGACGGTGGTGCCCGCCAAAATCACCGGATCAAACACCCCGGTCGGCGTCAACACACCGGTCCGACCGACGTTAACCTCAACCTCCCGCAGAACGGTTTCTTTTTCTTCCGGCGGGTATTTGTACGCCAACGCCCATTTGGGGAATTTACTGGTACTGCCAAGACTTTCTCGGTCTGTAAAGTTGTCAACCTTTACAACCGCTCCATCAATATCAAAGGGCAATTCTTGACGCATTTCTCCGATTTTTCGGATATAGCGTACCAAATCGTCACCATTGTTTGCTTCATAATAGAATGGAATCGTGGTTAGTCCCAATTCCTTCATACGTTCCAACGAGCGGGCGTGGGATAACAGCGTCTCCCCCTCGATCAACTGTACGTTGAACATAAATACAGACAGGTTTCTCCGTGCTACCACGCCGGAATCCTTTTGGCGTAATGTGCCGGCGGCAGAATTCCGCGGATTTTTGGGCGCTTTTTCGCCATTTTCCTCTTGAACGCGGACAAGCTCGGCAAAGCTCTCGCGGGACATATACACCTCGCCGCGAACGACCAGGCGCTCAATCGGCTCTGTGAGCACCTGCGGGATCTCCTTGATCTGCCGCAGGTTATCGGACACGTCCTCTCCCACCAAACCGTTGCCGCGGGTGGCGCCCCGATAAAAACGCCCGTTGCGGTACTCAACGGCGATGGAAAGACCGTCGATTTTCGGCTCTACCACGTAGCGGGGGTTCTCAATGGTTTCCCGCACACGGGCATCAAAGGCATAGACCTCATCCTCGGAAAACACGTCCTGCAGGCTACCCAGCGGCACCTCGTGTGTCACCGGCTCAAATAAGGTGGACACCTGTCCGTGAACGCGCTGTGTGTAAGAATCGGGCGTGATCAGGTGGGGGTACTGCTGCTCCAGCTCCCGCAGTTCTCGCGTCAAAGCATCGAACTCATCGTCTTCGATTTCGGGCGCATCCTCGTCGTAGTACCTCTGGCTGTGATAATCAATAATTTTACGCAGCTCCAGTATGCGCGCGCTTGCCTGCTCTTCCCTCATGTTCTCACTCCTATCTTAATCGGCAGTACCGTAATCGAAAATCTTTCCCAATAGGGACTGATCGTCCCCGTAAACCTCTGTCAAATTATCCGGCACCTCACCCAGCAAAACCGCCTCGGCCATAGGGTAACTCAACTGAGTGCCCACCGAAGAGCGTCCCCCGGGTGTCACAACATACAAGCTAATATCCAGATGAATCATCACCCGATAGGTGCTCTGATTAATTCCTGCCGCCTCCAGCGTTGAAGAGGCGTCGGACAGCACCGTTGCCGTAAAGCTGATGGGAAAGGTGACCATCGGTCCCCAACCGCTAAGCCAGCCGGGGCCGATCAGCGTGCCTGTGGGGATGGATACGGACAGGGAATCCAGCTGTTCAATACGAGCCATCACCGTATCGGTAATATCCGTGCGTATCTCATTGACCGCCGCGCTGTCCGGTATGACCGACGACAGCTGACCGGACTCTGTATAGCTCACATGCACCATCTGATTGCACAGGTCGCTATCCTGCAACAGGACGGAGGCCACCGTTTCGTTGGCAATACGGGTGGCGATCCACACCGCCTCGCTCTCGGCAAACGCTGTCAATGACGGACGGCATTTCACCAAAGCTCCTACCAGCAGGAGCAGAACCAAAGCGGCCGCCAAGCACGCTTTTACTCGTTTTTCAACGAAACGCCGATTTCGAAACACCCGCCCGCGCATACCGCATCACCTCATACCAGTATACGGCAAATGTGATAAAGAGGTGTCAGGAAACCGCAACAGGTTCTTCGGCGGTTTCTTCGGTTTTCGGGACGATCTCGTTAAGCTTCTTTTTGGTCTCAACGCCCTCGTACTTTAAGCGAAATTGCACACGACCGTTGTATTTTTTCTCACAACGGCGGCAGGAGAACTCGGCGCAAAACGCACGGCTGCGGAAACGCCAACTGCCCTTTCGCTTCATATTCTGACCACAATCAGGGCAATTAAAACACATCTCACTGCGCTTTATCAGCGGGCTGTCCAGATCCTTAATGATTACCGTCTTAAAGGTAATGCGTTTATAGAACTCATCATCCACCGGCATAATCGCCGCCGTAAAGGAATCGCGGTCGTAGACCTTCTGCAAGATAGCGGCGGTCAACTTACTATCGTCCAGCGCACGATGCAAAGACATATCGTCCTCGGGTATTCCCAGCAGTTCTCCCGCCTTGGCCAGTCCCAGCTGCTGCGAGGTATCGACCCCCATCCGCTGCTGGGCATACACCTGAAAATCCATATAGTTCGTCAGAAACGGTATCTCCTGACGACCAGTAAAGAAGCGACAATTCTCCATCAAAACCAGTAGGTCCGTGGTGCTCCAGGTCAGCACGACACTGGGATCACTGCCCATCCACTTTGACAAGCGGCGCATCATCCCCATAAAGGTGGTGCCGTCCTCCAGCTCCTCCGCCGTGATGTTGGTAAGGCTTGTGACGATATTGGATAATTTTTTGCTGACGACCGGCTTAATGGCGGCACGAAACACGTCCAAAACGTGCATTTGCTCGTCCACCTTAACGGCGCCAACCTCAATGATCTCATTGAAGTATCCGTGAGCCTTTTTCGACCAGCCGCCGTTCCATTCCAGGTCAATAACGATGTAATTCATCGGTTATACCATACCGCCCATCTGCTTGCCACCCAGCAGGTGGAAATGTAGATGCTGAACCGACTGACACACCTCGGGACCGTTGTTGGACACCACACGATAATCGGTGAGACCCAGTTCCTTGGCCACCTGCGGAATCACGCTGAATATGTGGGCCACCACCGCCGCATTGTCGGCGGTAATGTCCCGCACACCGGCCAGGTGGGTCTTGGGGATGAACAATACGTGAGTAGGCATTGCCGGAGCAATGTCGTGGAACGCCAGAATCTGATCGTCCTCATACACCTTGTTCGAGGAGATCTCCCCCGCTGCGATTTTACAGAATAAGCAATCCATTGTCAGACTCCTCTCAATCTTTCAGCATAGCAGAAACGGTCTCTGCCACAGCGGCGACCACGTCGTCCGCCTTGGACACGTCCTTACCACCGGCCATGGCGGAGTCGGGACGACCGCCGCCCTTGCCGTCACAGACGGCAGCAATGGTGCGCACAATGTTGCCGGAGTGGGCGCCCTTGGCGACCGCACCAGCGGTGGCGGTGGCCAAAATGCTCACCTTATCCTCGGTGGTGGTGACCAGCACCACAATACCCTCGCCGATCTTGTCCCGCAGCTGGTCGCCCAGCTCACGCAGACCGCCGGCATCCAGACCCGGCACGCGGGTAGCCAACACCTTAACGCCCTTGATCTCCTGCACCTGACTCATAACGTCGCCCAGAGAGCTCTGTGCCAGTTTGTTCTTCAGAGATTCGTTCTCGGCGGACAGACTCTTCACCTGCGCGGTCAGAGCAGCGATCTTATCCTCGATCTCGCTGTCTTTGGCTTTCAGCAAGGAGGCGATGGAGCTCATACGGTTCTCCAGCGAAGCGTAGTAAGCCAGCACGTTGTCTCCGGTGATGGCCTCGATACGGCGCACGCCGGCGGCAATACCGCTCTCGCTGACGATCTTAAAGGTGGTGATGGCGCCGGTATGAGAAACGTGGGTACCACCGCACAGTTCCTTGGAGAAATCGCCCATGGTAACCACACGGACGGTATCGCCGTACTTTTCGCCAAACAGCGCCATAGCGCCGGACTTTTTCGCCTCATCCACCGTCATCTCGGCGGTGACAACCGCCAGATCGGCAGCAATCTGCTGATTCACCAGAGCCTCAACCATGCTCAACTCATCGGCGGTCATAGCCTGGAAGTGGGCAAAATCGAAGCGCAGACGGGTAGGAGTTACCAGCGAACCCTTCTGCTCCACGTGCTCGCCCAGAACGGTGCGCAAAGCCTTCTGCAGCAGATGGGTGGCGGAGTGATTCTTGCAGGTGTTCAGGCGGGAAGAACTCTCTACAGACAGCTCCACCTCGTCACCCACGGAGATCATACCCTCGACCACATGACCCACGTGACCGACCTTGCCGCCACGAAGCTTGATAGTTTCAGAAACAGCGAATTTGCCGTTTTTGCCGATAATGAAGCCGCTGTCGCCCTCTTGACCGCCCATGGTGGCGTAGAAAGGTGTTTTCGCCACAAACAGGGTACCGGTCTGACCCTCGGTCAGAGCATCACACAGCTCTCTCTCGCCCGCTATAACGGTCACCTCGGAGGTGCCGACCAGGCTATCGTAGCCGACAAACTCGGTGGTAACCGACGTATCAATCTGATCGTACACGGTGGCATCGGCGCCCATATAGTTGGTCACCTCACGGGAGGTGCGGGCGCGGGTGCGCTGCTGCTCCATCTCGGACTTAAAGCCGTCCTCGTCGATGGTGTAGCCCTTTTCGGTGAGAATCTCGCGGGTCAGGTCCACCGGGAAGCCGTAGGTGTCGTACAGTTTAAATACAGAAACGCCGTCCAGCACGGATTTGCCGTTCTGCTTCATATCCTCCTCCATCTCGGAGAGGATGCGCAGACCCTGGTCGATGGTCTTGTTGAACTGAGTTTCCTCGTTGGACAGCACCTTGAAGATAAACTCCTTCTTCTCGTCCAACTCGGGATAGCCGTCCTTAGAGCCCTCGATAACGGTGCGGCTCAGGTTGGCCAGGAACTGGCCGTCGATGCCCAGCAGACGACCGTGGCGGGCCGCACGGCGGATCAGACGGCGCAGCACGTAGCCGCGACCCTCATTGGTGGGCATAATGCCGTCGGAAATCATAAAGGTGGCCGAACGGATATGGTCGGTAATCAGACGGATGGACACGTCGTTCTGTGCATCCTCCTTATAGGTCTTACCCGCCAGGTCGCATACGTGCTGACGCAGCGCGTGGAGGGTGTCCACATCAAAGATGGAGTCCACGTCCTGCACCACAACCGCCAGACGCTCCAGACCCATACCGGTGTCGATATTCTTCTTTTCCAGGGTGGTGTAATTGCCGGCGCCGTCGTTCTCAAACTGGGTGAACACGTTGTTCCACACCTCGATGTAACGGTCGCATTCGCAACCTACGGTACAGTCGGGACTGCCGCAGCCGTACTTTTCGCCGCGGTCGTAGTAAATCTCGGAGCAGGGACCGCAGGGACCGGCGCCGTGCTCCCAGAAGTTGTCGCCCTTGCCGAAGCGGAAGATGCGCTCGGGAGCGATGCCGATGTCCTTGTTCCAAATATCAAACGCCTCGTCATCCTCTACGTACACAGAGGGGTACAAACGCTCGGGATCAAGACCCACCACATCGGTCAGGAACTCCCAGGACCAGGCGATGGCCTCTTTCTTAAAATAATCGCCAAAGGAGAAGTTGCCCAGCATCTCAAAGAAGGTGCCGTGACGGGCGGTCTTACCCACGTTCTCGATGTCGCCGGTGCGGATGCACTTCTGGCAGGTGGTCACCCGATTACGGGGCGGCACCTCAGCGCCGGTGAAATAGGGCTTCAGAGGGGTCATACCCGCATTGATCAGCAACAGGCTCTTATCGTTGTGGGGCACCAGCGAAAAGCTGGGCAGGCGCAGATGGTCCTTGCTCTCAAAGAAGGACAGATACATCTCGCGCAGTTCGTTAACGCCGTATTTTTTCAGTTCTTTCGCCATAATAATCATCCTTTCTGTCGGTGGCAAAAAAGAAACCTCCGCCCCAATATGGGACGGAGGTTCCGTGGTACCACCCAAATTGCACAGCAATGCCGTGCCACTTTATGACCTCTAACGCAGGTCGGACGCCACCGCTTATTTCGCGGGGTGCTCGGGAGTGGCGGGCGGAATATCCGGCGGAGCTCTCTCACAGCGGTGCACAGCACCGAGAGCTCTCTCTGAACGCTTACAATTCCACTGATTCTCCGTCAACGCATTTGACAGTAATAAGTATATAAGATGCCTGTCAGTTTGTCAAGATTTTTACCGAATTTCGGCCAAAAAAACAGCCCCCGAAAACGGGGACTGTTTTTTGCCCTTCTGACCGTGTCCTCTCTTAGTTGAGAGGCTTCCGAGGGCGCGCTTATTCTTCGCTGTTTTCTCCGTACCGCACTTCCAGTCCGATAGCGGTGACAGGGTCTATGGGTGTCCCGTCCACCGTCATCTCCATATGCAGATGAGGCGCCTGTGCGGACTCGCAGGGAATCTCTGACAGCGTTCCGATCGGCGTAGAGGCATCCACTTCGTCCCCTTCCTCAACAGAAGGCTCTATTCCGCAATAGCGCGTCACCACGCCAACACCGTGATCAATGGTAACGATCGTTCCCCACATGGCGTCCTCGGTCACGGATTTCACCGTGCCTTTTGCGGTTGCCTTTACGGTCTGGCCGCTCTCCCCCTCAAAATCGACACCAAGATGCAGACGCCAATCCTTCATTGTCTCTGAGTAAGCAGGCGTTTCGCCCGAAAATGGTTTTTGCACCAAATTCGTCAACGGAAATACATATAGAGTTTCGACAACCTCCGCGGTCGTCGTGGTGGTGGATTCCTGTGTTGTGACAGTCGTGGTGGTGCGGTCGTCCGGTTGATTGGTTATCGGCTGCTCCACAGGGTGCTCCTCCATCGGTTCGGTGGTGTCCGTTTGACTCAGGTGTGCGCCGTACAATCCTACAGCGCAAATAGCCGCCAGACCAATGGTCAGCGCAATATAGACACCATTGCGGCGTAAAACGCCGGAAAATCGTGAGTTCCCAAATCGTGATTTTTTCATAACTGCCTCCTTTGCTACACACAAAGTATGGACAGTTTTGCATCATTTATACTGCTTCTTTATTGCCTTTTACCAGTAATGAATTGTAAAGTTTGGCAGTATTAACTATTGTTATGCTATGGCGAAATATGGTAATATATGTTAATAACGAAAGAAATATATTGGAGGGAGGATGAATATGGCCATCGGTTTTCCCTTATTGATCGACCTTAAAGGCAATAACTGCACCGTGTTCGGCGGCGGAAAAAGCGCACTACGCCGCGTAAAGGAATTGTTGCGTTTCGGCGCCAAGGTGACGCTGATTGCGCCTCAGATTTGTCCTGAACTCAAACAGATGAGCGAGCAGGCGCTGGTACGCCACATTCCCCGCAAATACTTCCGCGGAGATTGCACAAATTCTCAGATATGTGTGGCCGCCACCGACGACCCCAACCTCAATATCGCCATCTCGACGGAATGCAAGAATAAAGGCATCCCCGTCAACGTCACACAGCCGCGCAGCTACGGCACCTTTTCCTTCCCCCGTATGGTGGCCGACGATCACGTGGTTATTTCGATCAACGGCTCTCTGCCCGCCGAGCAGTTGAGTCTGCTGCGGGATCGACTGCAGCGAGATCTGCCCACCATTCTGGAAGAAATCTCAACCGAAGATAACACCTTCTGAGTCCGACCTTTCGTCGGACTCTTTTCTTTGTTAAAAAGCCTATTTCATCACGAAAATATGAATTATCTCTATTGATTAACGTGATAAAGTGTGATATTATTACTATAATTATATGATGAAAGGGGTAACATTATGGACGTACGCGTCGGTGACATTCTGGAAATGAAAAAGAATCATCCCTGCGGCAGTAAAACCTTTACCGTCCTGCGGGTTGGTATGGACTTTCGCCTGCGATGCATCGGCTGTGAGCACGAAATGATGATACCCCGCCACAAGGCTGAAAAGAATATCCGCAAAATCATACGCGAGGAATAGCCACACTGCATTAAATATTATGCAGAAAGGTGGTCTGTCTCCATGATGGAGAAACTACGGTCGGTCACCAACCGTTATGACGAAATCAACAATCGCTTGTGTCAGCCGGAAGTAACCTCTGATCCTGCCCAGTATCGAGAACTGATGAAAGAGGCCAACGAATTGGCCCCCATCGCACAAGCGTACCATACCTACCAGGCTCTGGAGCAGGCGCTCACGGAGGCTCAAGAGATACTGGACACCGAAACAGATGCGGAATTGCGATCCTTGGCGCAGGAGGAATACGTAAGCGCCAAGGAAGCCATCAAACAGGTAACTGAGGATATCCGCGTATTGCTCCTCCCCCGCGACCCAAACGACGACAAGAACATCATCGTTGAGATCCGTGCCGGAGCCGGCGGTGAGGAATCTGCACTCTTCGCCCATTCCCTACACCGCATGTATTCCATGTATGCCGAAAAATGTGGGTTTCGTCAAGAGCCGATCAATCTGAACGAAACCGAACTGGGCGGTTGCAAGGAGGTTAGCTTTCTGATCTCCGGAAACGGTGCGTACAGTCGCTTTAAGTTTGAGAGCGGTGTCCACCGGGTACAGCGTGTCCCTGAAACCGAAACGAGCGGACGCATCCACACGTCCACCGTAACGGTAGCCGTGCTGCCGGAGGCGGAAGAAGTGGATTTTGAAATTGATCCCGCCGACCTTCAGATTGACACCTACCGTTCCAGCGGCGCAGGCGGCCAGCACATCAACAAAACCGAATCCGCCATCCGCATTACGCACCTGCCCACCGGCACCGTGGTGGAATGTCAGGATGAGCGCAGTCAATTCAAGAATAAAGATAAGGCGATGCGGGTGCTCCGTGCGCGTCTATTGGAACAAAAACAGCGTGAACAGCAATCCGCCATCGCCGCCGACCGCAAATCGCAGGTTGGCACGGGGGACCGAAGTGAGCGCATCCGCACCTACAATTTCCCCCAAGGGCGAGTAACCGATCACCGCATCGGTCTGACCCTATATAAGATCGATAACATTCTCAACGGTGATCTGGATGAGATCATCAACGCACTGATCACCGCTCACCGTGCCGAGCAACTGCAACGCAGTGAGTCTATTACCTAACGAGGAATGCCTATGGAGACCAAGCTGTTACAACCGAATACTGTCGGGATTGACGAGGCCGCCCGTCTTCTACAGACCGGGTATCCTGTCGCCATCCCCACCGAAACGGTGTACGGCTTAGCCGCCAACGCCCTGGATCCTGCCGCCGTTGCCGCCGTCTTCGCCGCCAAGGGACGCCCGATGGACAATCCCTTGATCGTGCACATCGGCGACATTAACGACTGGGCACCGTTGGTGACGCACATTCCGACGATAGCGATGAAACTTGCTGATGCCTATTGGCCCGGTCCGCTGACTATGATACTGCCGGCGGCTGAATGTGTACCAAAGGAAGTGACCGGCGGTTTATCCACCGTAGCGGTTCGATTCCCTGCTCACCCCGTCGCACAGGCGGTCATTCTCAAATCCGGATGCCCACTGGCGGCTCCCTCCGCCAACCGTTCCGGCTCCCCCAGTCCCACAAACGCCGCCCGCGTATGGGAGGACATGGACGGACGCATACCAGCCATTCTGGATGGCGGCTCATGTGACGTCGGCGTGGAATCCACCGTGCTGGATCTATGTCACACGCCACCAAGACTCCTTCGTCCCGGTGGAATCACACCGCAGATGCTGGAGGACGTTGTGGGTCCCATCGAGATCGACGATGCCGTCACCCACGAGCTGGCTGACGGAGCCATCGCCGCCTCCCCGGGGATGAAATATAAGCATTACGCCCCTCGCGCCGAGGTGCACATTGTCCGCGGCACTCCCGCCGCCTACGCCGCGTATGTAAACGCGCATAAAGCCGACGGCGTTTTTGCCCTCTGTTTTGAGGAGGATAACGTATCTGTCCCCTCGGTTACGTACGGTAGCCGCTACGACGCCCTCTCACAGGCTCAACAGCTATTCGATGCGTTGCGCCGATTGGACGAGCTGGGCGCTGCTACCGTCTATGCCGCCTGTCCCGAAGCGGAAGGCGTAGGATTGGCGGTGTATAACCGTCTTCTCCGCGCTGCCGCTTTCCGTGTGCACACCGCGGTGGGCATCGTCGGGCTGACCGGACCCACCGGCGCCGGCAAATCCACCGTGGCAGCCGTATGGGAAGATAACGGCATTCCCGTCATCAACACCGATACCCTGGCGCGGCAGGTCGTGGAACCGAATTCCCCCTGCCTGCAGCAATTGGTTGACCGATTTGGCGCAGACATACTAAACCCCGACGGGTCGCTGAATCGTGCCAAGCTGGCAGAACGCGCTTTCGTTAATGCCGATCGTCAGCAAGCGCTCAATGACATCACTCATCCCGCCATCATCAAATTAACGATATCGGAAATTGACCGATTCGCGAAAATGGGTTATAATGTCGTTGCCGTGGATGCTCCTCTGCTGTACGAGGCACATATGGACACCATGTGCGATGCCATCGTTTCGGTTATAGCGCCGTATTCTGTGCGAAAAGAGCGCATTATGGCGCGTGATTCTCTGACGGAATCTGCCGCCGACCAACGCATGGCGGCACAACAGACGGACGAATTCTATTGCCGAGACGGGGTCATCGTCATTACAAACGACGGCGATCACCAATCACTTATGCAAAAGGCTCGGTCGGTCGCCGACTCTCTGAAAGAGAGGTGGTGTTGATCTGTGGCAAAAGCAAAGAAAACGAAACGCCCCCTCATTCGAGCATTGACCGTGTTTTTGATACTGACCGTTGCCGTGATGACCTGCTATCACGCGGTCATTCATATCGGAAAAACACTCTACCCCATCCAATACAGCGATCTCGTTGAACAGGCTGCTGAAGAAAACAGGTATCCCCCGTCACTGATCTACGCCATCATTCATACCGAGAGCAAATTTGACAAGAACGCCGTATCCTCAGCGGATGCAAAGGGACTTATGCAAATTACCGACGCTACGTTTCACTGGGCACAGCGGCGAGCCGGTGAAAAGAAGATCGACAGCGACAACCTGTTCATTCCGGAGATCAACATCAAATACGGTTGCTATATATTGACTCTGTTATCCGAGCAATTCAGCAATACCGAAACCGTCCTTGCCGCCTACAATGCCGGTCAAGGACACGTGGCAGAATGGCTGAGGGATTCCCGCTATTCCGCTGACGGTGTGACCCTGCACACCATCCCCTATGAAGAAACGGCCAACTATGTTAGCCGTGTGCTGACAACGCAAAAGCGTTATCAGCTGTTATATAATATTCCGTAATTTTTATTGAAAGGTGGATAAATACTATGAGCGAAAACAAAGAAAAGACCGCAGGCGAGCTGCTGCGGGAAAAACTGACCATGAAGTCTAAGAACGGTTATGCCGTTCTGTCCGACGACCAGATTGCCGTGGTCAATGCATACTGCGAGGGCTATAAGACCTATCTGGACGCCGCCAAGACCGAGCGCGAGGCTGTCACCGCCGCCGTGGCTCTGGCTGAACAGAAGGGCTTTGTCCCCTACGTAAAGGGTATGCCTCTGAAGACCGGCGACAAAATCTATCTGAACAACCGCGGCAAGGCTCTGCTGCTGGCAGTGATCGGCACCCGCCCCATCACCGACGGCGTCACCATCGCCGCCGCCCACGTGGACTCTCCCCGGATGGATCTCAAGCCCAATCCCCTGTACGAGGACAGCGAACTGGCCTACTTTGACACCCACTACTATGGCGGTATCAAGAAATACCAGTGGACCGCCATCCCGCTGGCGCCTCACGGCGTGGTGGTGAAGAAGGACGGTACGGTCGTCAACGTCACCATCGGCGAGGATGCGGCTGACCCGGTGTTCTGTGTCACCGACCTGCTGCCCCACC
>JAZQKF010000105.1:0-22961 GCA_045542015.1 Acutalibacteraceae bacterium | reverse complement strand
CATCACCGACGGCGTCACCATCGCCGCCGCCCACATCGACTCCCCCCGTCTGGATATGAAGCCCGTTCCGCTGTACGAGAACAGCGAGCTGGCCTACTTCGACACCCGCTACTACGGCGGTATCAAGAAGTACCAGTGGACCGCTATGCCTCTGGCACTGCACGGCGTCTTCGTCCGTAAAGACGGCACCGTCGTCAACGTTAATATCGGCGAGGACGAGAACGATCCCGTATTCTGCATCACCGATCTGCTTCCCCACCTGGGCCGCGAGCAGATGAGCCGTAATGCCAGCGACGTGGTGCGTGGTGAGAGCCTGGATATTCTCATCGGCTCCCGCCCCTTTAAGGATGACGAGGGCAGCGACGCTGTTAAGCTGAACATCCTGAATATCCTCAACGAAAAGTACGGCATTGTAGAGGCCGACTTCCTGTCCGCCGAGCTGGAGGCCGTTCCCGCCTACAAGGCAAAGGACATCGGCTTTGACCGCAGCCTGATCGGTGCCTACGGTCACGATGACCGCGTGTGCGCCTATCCCGCCGTGACCGCTATCCTGGACGCCGAGGTTCCCGCCTATACCGCCGTGACCATTCTGGCGGATAAGGAAGAGACCGGCTCCGCCGGTAACACCGGTATGCAGTCCTCCTTCCTCAACTATTTCATCGACGATATTGCCTCCGCATTCGGTGAGAAGGGCCATCACGTGCTGTCCAAGTCCGTGTGCCTGTCCGCTGACGTGAATGCCGCTCTGGATCCTCTGTATCCCGAGGTGATGGTTCCCTCCAACGCTGCTAAGATCAACCACGGTGTCTGCATCACCAAGTACACCGGCGGCGGCGGTAAGGGTGGCACCAGCGACGCCTCCGCCGAGTTTATGGGCTTCGTTCGCTCCATTCTGGATAAGAACGACGTGCTGTGGCAGACCGGCGAGCTGGGCAAGGTAGACGCCGGCGGCGGCGGTACTGTGGCTCAGTTCATCGCCAATATGGACGTGGATACCGTTGACCTGGGTGTGGCCGTGCTGAGCATGCACGCCCCCATGGAGATCGTGTCCAAGATCGACGTCTACATGGCTCACAAGGCGTTCCTCGCCACCATGAAGCGCGACTAATGCCTGCCATCATCTACGAGGACCAACATCTGATTGTGGTGGAAAAGCCGACCGGCATCCCCTCTCAGGACGCCGAGGGCGACTGTGTGCCCCGTCGGCTGGCAGAGCGCGGCTATCCCGTCAAATCGGTGCATCGGTTGGACAAGCCCACCGGCGGCGTGATGGTATACGCCCGCACCGACCAAGCCGCCGCCGGACTATCCGCACTGGTTGGTCAACACGATCAATTCCAAAAGGTGTATCTGGCGGTCGTGCAGGGGTGCCCTACCGAGCAGGAAGGCACCCTCACCGACCTACTGTATCACGATGTGCGTCGCAACAAATCCTACGTGGTGAACCGTCCCCGTAAAGGCGTTCGGGAGGCGAAGCTGGATTACAGCGTGCTGAACACCGTTTCCACAGAGGAGGGCGTCTTCTCTTTGGTGAGAGTTCGTCTTCATACGGGATGCACCCACCAGATTCGTGTGCAGTTCGCATCGCGGAAGATGCCGCTGTACGGGGACAGCCGCTATGGCGGTGTCAAAGGGAATGCGCTGGGGCTGTGGAGCCATCGGCTCTCCTTCCCCCACCCGATTACCAATGACGTCGTGTCCGCCGAAAGTCAGCCAAACCGCGATACCGCACCCTGGAGTTGGTTCGAGGAATAAATTAAAAAGCCGTGGCAATCAATGATTGTCACGGCTTTTTTGTCTATTCGTTTACGCTACCTTTGATTTATCCGCATAGGAATACCAGGTTAGGTCGGCAGAGGTTTCGGCGTACTCAAAGTACTTCTTTGTCGATGCGTCAAACTCTGCTTTGTTCATCCATTCATCGTCAACGAAGTACTCTTCCTTATCGCTATCATAACCGGGGTCGCCGAAAGTGACAGAACGGCTGGAGCCTATCTCGAAGAACGTGGTATAGACGTATTGATTCCCGCCACCGGTGCGCTCTGCCCATAAGGCGCCGTTAGATAACAAACGAGTCATCAAACCCGCCGGCGATTCATGCAGATGTACCACCCGTCCTTGTTTATAGGAAAACACATTGAATCCGTAGCCCTGCGTCAACAATTCGGGCACGCCGTCCTTTGTAACATCCGCCAGGGCGTAATTGCGAATGCCCGATGTATTCACGTCCATATACAGATCAGATATTGAGAATGAGGTGTCAAAGTCGCCAAACTCATACGCCAACCGTCGCCCTTTTAAAAACTCATTATAGGCAACGATGGACATATCATAACTCGTATCATCCGGCAGAGTATCCACCTTGAGATAATCGTCGGACGGATCTTCATCCGCAAAATACAGTTCAGAACCTTGAATATAAAACAGCAGTTTTGCTTCCGTCTTCTCACGGTATGCCAACCACTCAGACGACGTCATTGTTGTGGCATCCTCTTTACCGGATATCAGCATGTCATAGACATAATAATTACTGCCGGTTATATTGAGCATCTGTAGCTTATCCTGCCCATTTTCATCCGTGTGACTGTAGAAATACACATGATGATCCAAGTCCTCAACACCTAAATACGCGTAGATATAGTAGCTGGACAGAATGGCTTCGTCGCTATTTCTCCATACCAGTACAAAACGTGGGTAGTCGTAATAGTCAGACGAGTAGCGCAATACGGATACAGATTCTTTTTTGCTATCCCCATCCATATCCAGTTCGGCCTTTGCCATAGGCTCTGCTTGATACTCAGTCAGAATATTCTCACAAACGTCCTGTATCGTATCGCTCTTTTTCTCGCGATACTCATCAAGCCACCACATCGGGGAATAACGTGGCGTATCGCCCAATTCATCGCCATAGTATACATCATTGTCAACACACTCAAACAATAATTGTGCGTTTTCCATAGGTACAGATAGTGATTCAGCATACGATATAACGTCCTGAAAATACGTTATATCATGCACTCTTCCGTCCAGACGGCTGTCCAGCACCACTCGTTCTCCATCCTTAAGCGATATCAGGCCGAACGATTCCACAGCGTAGGACGAATCGGTCTTATCTGCCTCTATAAACAGCAGTCGTGACGAACCGTCCTCTTGAGGGACCAGATAGCACTGACTGTGGTATTGATAATGGAATCCCTCGCGCAGAATGGCTGTTCCATCCGATTTACAGGCCACCAAAAAGGCATCGTCCATCGAATCAGCGGAATGCATCACACGCAGGATCTCTTTCTCTCCGTCGCCGTCCAAATCAGCACTGCCTACAGAATGATGCAGCAGTTCCTTGCTCTCGTCCGGAACAATAATAGGCTTGCGTTCGTGACGGGTGAAGAAGGCATCTACATTCTCTATATTCTTGCGTTCCACCTCAAACAGCAGGAGATATTGGCATCGATCCGGAGAGGGGTCAAACATCGACGTGCTGTAGTACTGCAAAGCCGTTGCATAACAAAGGCCTTTATTGGTCTCCTCCAGAGTCACCGTATAGTCGTATCTGCCCAGGTTATAGCCTGGGAGGTACAGCCACAGTATCGCCTTATCCTCAAAATAGGAGTCATCGTATTTATCCAATTTAAACCAATCACGCATATCCACATACAATTTAGGATCGGATAACGCGTCCATCAGTTGGTCTAAATCGTCCTTCGAATGGGATATTACCAGCGGGACATTGGTAACGTCCTTATTATCATCAGGATTTTCGGCGTGGGTCCATAGCCACATCAAACCATCCGAAATGATAGAGCCATCGGTGTCGGTACCGTGGAAGGTCCGCACCTGATCCGGTTCCACCTCCCGGGAACTGATGACTTGCAGGGGCTGCTCCTCGGGCATGGTCAGCAGACACACCGTCGCCACCAAACAAACCAGCAACGAAACGATAATGACCCATAAGAGAGGTTTACGGTAATGCAAGGCAGACTTGATACGTTGCTTGATGCCCACCTCACCAAAGGCCAACGGACAAGCGGCAATGGTGCGGCGCTCAACACCGCACTGCAGTAACGCCATAGCATACTGACGGCGCTCGGCATCGGATAGGCCGCGCAGTACCCGCTGATCACAAGCTACCTCAATGTCACGGCACAGCAGAATATACGCCACCCACAGGAGCGGATTAAACCAGTATATCGCCAGCAGCACAAAGGCAAAGGGCTTGACCCAGTGATCACGTCGGCGAAGATGAGACCGCTCATGAGAGAGCACCTGTTCCAAGGTGCCATCGTCCAAACCGTACGGGACGTAAATGCGCGGCCGGAACAATCCCAGGATGAACGGCGATTGAATCCGATCACTCTGCCATATGTTCTCACGCAGCAGCACCCCATCCATTACGCGGTGTTTGACACGCAAAACGCTGATCACGGTATACAGCAGCATACCGACCATACCCGTCAACCATATCCACGCAGCTGCTGAAATCACGCGTTCCATCAGCGGCGGTTGCTCCACCACAGCATCGCTTTGGATGTCGTTGCTCGTTTGCTCCGAGCCGTCCGATGTCGTTACTTTGGGAGGATCGGGCGGCACGGCATCCTCAAGCACTTCATTAACGGTTTTGTCAATGAGCGGGACGCCGCTATGGATTGACGGCGTCTCTGAAGAAACGATGTCGTTGCTTATCGTCTGGGCGCTGGGAATAAGGCTGACGGGGCTCTCGATCGTGAATGGAAGCAACAGTCGCAGACCCACCAAGCCCCATAACAGACAGGTGATCCATCGTGGTGCTTTCTTCAGGCCTAGTCGCAAAAGAAGCACTGCGAGGACGATCCATCCGGCCGTGATGCTCATATTTACCAAATGCAAAAACAGATGGGTCATTCCAGCTCCTCGCTCCCCTCGATCAGACTCTTAAGTGCCGAAATCTCCTGTTCCGACAGCTTCTGTCGACGGGCAAAAGCGGCGATAAAGGCCGGCAGAGACCCCTCGAAGGTCTTTTCCACCAGCTCATTCATTTCGCTGAGCTGCACCTCCTCCTTGGATACCAAAGAGGTAACGATGGTGTTCTCACTCTTTACCACGCCGCGATCGGACAACCGACGGATAATGGTATAGGTGGTCGTACGAGACCACCCCAGCTGCTCCTTACACAGCTCGGCAAGTTTAGAACTGGCGATGGGTTCATTCTCCCACAATATTAGGCAAAAACGGTATTCTCCTTCATGAACTTTCGGTGTTTCTTTCATCGTTCCTCTCCTCCTGTCTACTCTTGTCAACTATAGTCTACCACAGTAGACAGGCGATGTCAAGCAAAAAATTATAAGCCGCTGCAACATAATTGCAACGGCTTATTTTACGTCAATTCTTAAGGCTCTGCATGGGGGCGGGAATACGACCGCCGCGGTGGATGAAGACGTCGGGAGACGCCGTATTCAGCGGCATAACGGGACCCTCGCCCAACAGGCCGCCAAAATTCAGTTCCTCCCCCACCGTCTTGCCGATAGCGGGGATCACGCGGACTGCCGTGGTCTTGGAATTCACCATACCGATGGCCGCCTCATCCGCTATGATGGCGGAGATCACCTCGGCAGAGGTGTCACCGGGGATATTGATCATATCCAATCCGACGGAACAGACAGAGGTCATAGCCTCCAGTTTCTCAATGGTCAGGCTACCGCAACGGGCAGCGGCGATCATACCCGCATCCTCGGTTACGGGAATAAAAGCGCCGGAGAGTCCGCCCACGTGAGACGAGGCCATCACGCCGCCCTTTTTGACAGCGTCGTTCAGCATAGCCAGGCAGGCGGTCGTGCCGTGGCTGCCGCACTTGGACAGACCGATCTCCTCCAGGATATAGGCGACAGAATCGCCCACAGCCGGCGTAGGAGCCAGCGACAGATCCACAATGCCAAAGGGCACACCCAAGCGCTTGGACGCTTCCTGCGCCACCAGCTGACCCATACGGGTGATCTTAAACGCCGTCTTTTTGATAATATCCGCAATCTCGCTTAGGTTCTTATCCGGTCCTGCCTTAGCCAGAGCGGCGCGCACCACACCGGGACCGGAGACGCCCACGTTGATTACGCAATCGGGCTCGCTGACGCCGTGGAAAGCACCCGCCATAAAGGGATTGTCTTCGGGGGCGTTACACAGCACCACCAGCTTGGCAGGACCGATACAGCCACGGTCGGCGGTGCGCTCCGCCGCCTCGCGGACGATGCGGCCCATCAGCTCCACTGCGTCCATATTGATACCGGCCTTGGTAGAACCCACGTTCACTGAGGCACAGATATGCTCGGTGACAGCCAGCGCCTCGGGTATCGCTTCGATCAGCTCGCGATCGCCGGCGGAAAACCCTTTTTGCACCAGTGCCGAAAAGCCGCCCAGAAAATTCACGCCGCAGGTTACGGCGGCACGTTCCAGCGTCAGCGCCAGCTTCACGGCGTCCCGATCCTTACAGCCCGCCAAAATGATGGCGGCGGGTGTGATGGATATGCGCTTATTGACGATGGGGATGCCCAGCTCCTTTTCGATCTCCTCACCGGTTTTCACCAAATCCTTGGCGCAACGAGTGATCTTTTCGTAAACCTTATCGCAAACCACGTCGATGTCGCTGTCACAGCAGTCCAGCAGAGAGATACCCATGGTAATGGTGCGCACGTCCAGGTGCTCCTCCTGAATCATCGTAATGGTTTCCAAAATGTTATTGCCGTTTAACATAATCCCACTCCTCAGATGGTGTGCATCGCATTAAAAATGTCCTCGTGCATGCAATGAATGACCAAGCCATTCTCCCGACCCAGATCGGACAGCTCGTCCACCAAAGCGGTGAACGGAACGTCACACGCATTGACGTCTACCATCATAATCATAGCAAACATATCCTGCAAAATAGACTGGGTCACCTCGATCACATTGACTTTATGGTCACTGCAACGATTGGCAACCTTAGCCAGGATACCTACGGCATCCTTTCCTACGACAGTAATAATGGCACGCATAGCAAAACCTCCTAAGGGAAATATATTGACAAAATTATAACACACATTTTAAAGTTCGTAAAGAAAAAAAGAGCAAATAGGTATAAATTACGCAAAATTCGCGCATACTGCCATTGTTCCCGTTAATTGTGTGGAAAGGAGAATTGGTATGCTGAACAAATTGGCTTTGATCATCACCATCATCGGTGCATTAAACTGGGGTAGCATCGGACTGTTTCAGTTTGACTTGGTGGCGTGGATATTCGGCGGTGCAGACACTCTACTGGCACGTATCGTGTATACGGTGGTGGCACTGGCGGGTATCTGGTGCATCACCTTCCTGTTCCGGCGTAATTGCTGCGATGATTAAAAAAACGGCAACCCGATCGGGTTGCCGTTTTTTGTTTCTCAATTATTCTGCCAGTGCCAGGGTATCGCGGGCAATCACCAGCTCTTCATTGGTGGGGATGATCCAAGCAGGAATAGCAGAATCCTCCGTGGTGATCAGGCGTTCTACGCCCCGAACGTTGTTGGCTTCCACGTCGCACTTCATACCCATGTAACCCAAAGCATCAATAATCTCCTTACGGATCTGGGGCTGGTTCTCGCCGATACCGGCGGTGAATACCAGGGCATCCAGACCGCCCAAAGCGGCGATGTAACCGCCAATGATCTTGGTGATCTGATAGGTGCGCATATCCCAAGCCAGCTTAGCGCGCTTGTTACCCTCGGAAATGGCCTTCTCGATATCACGATCGTCGCTGGACACACCGGAAATGCCCAGAGTGCCGGATTTCTTGTTCATCAGGTCGTCCATCTGCTTGGGGGTCAGGCCTTCTTTGTCCATAATATAGGTCACAGCGGAGGGATCAAAGCCACCGGTACGCGTACCCATCATAAAGCCGTCAAGAGGAGTCAAGCCCATAGAGGTATCGTAGATCTTACCATCCTTAATAGCGGAGATAGAAGAGCCGCTACCCAGATGGCAGGTGATGATGCGGGTGCCCTCTACCTTGCCCAGCAGCTCGGTGCAGCGGGCGCTGACAAAGCGGTGAGAGGTACCGTGAGCACCGTAGCGGCGCACGCCGTATTTCTCATAATACTCATAGGGCAGAGCGAACATAAACACCTTCTGCTCCATGGTCTGATGGAACGCGGTATCGAACACGACCACCTGAGTAATCTTGTCACCAAAGGTCTCGGTGGCGGCATTAATGCCTGCCAGAGCGCCTAAATTATGCAGAGGTGCCAGCGCGGCCAACTCTTCAATGTCCTTCTTCACCTTCTCGGTTACAACAACGGAGCGATCGAAGCGATCACCACCCTGCACGATACGGTGACCGATAGCGCCAACCTCGGACAGGTCGTTGATCACCTTGCCCTCACCCTCGGTCAGAGCTTTCTTAACCTGGGCAAAGGCCTCGGTCTGATTCTTCATTACGGGGTAAGAAGTCCAGGCGTTGCCGTTGGCCTTATGGGTGAAAATGCCATCCTCCAGACCGATGCGCTCGCAGATACCCTTAGCCAGGACGATCTCGCCGTCCATATCAATCAGCTGATACTTCAGGGAAGAGCTGCCGGCGTTGATAACCAAAATTTTCATAATTTTACATCTCCTCATTGATTTTGTGAAATAAATATCGTATTATATAATAACTGATAATGATAAAAATTTCAACAGTTATTTCAAGAAAGGAGGCATCTTTTTGAGAATCGCCGGAATTATTGCGGAATACGATCCTTTTCACAAGGGACACGCCGCCCACATTGCGGCCACCAGAGCCGCCGACGGCGGCAAAGCTACCCACGTCGTGGCCGTAATGAGCGGCAGCTTCACACAGCGTGGTGAGCCGGCACTGGTCGATAAATTCACTCGTTCTCAAATGGCGCTGGCCGGCGGTGTCGATTTGGTCATTGAGTTGCCTCTCCCCTGGGCGATGGCTCCCGCCGAAAACTTTGCACTGGGCGGTGTCGCCATACTTAACGCCCTCGGCTGTGTCGATTTGATCTCCTTCGGCAGCGAATGCGGTGACATTTCATTACTGAAAGAGCTAGCCGCACTGTCCGCCGACCAGGTGTATCAGACCAAGTTGAAACACCATCTTGCCTCCGGACTGCCCTATGCGGCGGCCAGCCAAGCCGCCGCTGCCGATATCGTGGGTGATGAAGCATCCACGGCGCTGGCATCCCCCAACAATACGCTGGGCATCGAATATCTGCGCGCCATGGCGCGCCTGGGCTCCAAAATGGACGTCTTCTCCCTGTTAAGGCAGGGAGCTTTACACAATGAAAACGCCCCGAACAACGGGTTTGCATCCGCTTCAATGATTCGTGATGAGATTCGGGATGGCAACGTTGACAATGCACTATCCTATGTTCCCGATAACGTTAAAGCCATTCTTAAACAGGCTATTCGCAGCGGCAAAGCACCTATGCGCAAGGAAATCCTGGAGCAATCCTCTCTCGCCCTACTGCGGAAAATGAACGAGGATGACCTATCGCGGCTACCCTGGCTGTCTGAGGGGTTAGAGAACCGCCTATACAAAGCGATTCGTAGCGCATCAAGCTTTAACAAACTGCTGGAGATGATAAAGACCAAGCGCTATCCCGCCGCCAGACTGCGGCGCATCCTATGGTCTGCCGTTTTAGGCATCCAAGCCACCGACGCGGACGGCTTGCCGCCGTATATCCGCGTCTTGGCCACCAACGATCGGGGGCGCGAGGTGTTATCTGCCGCCTCCCCCACCTTGCCCATTTTGACCCGTTCCACTCAACTGGACAATATGAGCGAAACAGCTCGTAGGGTATTCGAACTGGAGTGTTCGGCAACAGATCTGCACGCATTGGGTATGCCCCGTCCCGCACCCTGCGGAACGGATTATACCACCAAATTCATATCCATAGACTAAAAAAACGCCTGACCGTTCGGTCAGGCGTTTTCTCGTTCCGTATTAGTCGGCAATAAAGGGTACCAGAGCAATCTGGCGGGCACGCTTGATTGCAGTGGTCAGGTCACGCTGGTGACGGGCACAGGTGCCGGTCACGCGGCGGGGCAGGATCTTAGCACGCTCAGACATGAAGCGGCGCAGACGAGCCACGTCCTTATAATCAATGTAATCGACCTTGTCGACGCAGAACTGGCACACCTTGCGGTGGCCCTTACGACCGCCGCGCATGGGGCGCTCGGGTCTCTCGGTTCTCTCAGCCATGATATAGAGGCCTCCTTTTCTCAAATTTCAGCTGTTCCCAAATCAGAAGGGCAGATCCTCATCGGTGAGGATGGTCTCAAAATCGCCGGAATTGGCGGTAGAGAAAGCGGGCTTGGGCTCGCTCACTGCGGGGATCTGGGAATCGTAGCTGGGAGCGCCGCCGGCATTAGAGCCTTTGGACTCACAGAAGAATGCGTTATCGACCACGACGTCGAAGGCAGTACGCTGACTGCCGTCCTGAGCCGTGTACGTACGGGTCTGCAGACTGCCCTGCAGAGCAATGCGCTGACCCTTTCGGAAGTAGCGGGAAATGAATTCAGCAGTACCGCGCCAAGCAGTGCAGGGAATGAAATCAGCCTGACGCTCCTGATCTTTGGAGCGATAAGCACGATCCACAGCCACACGGAAGCTGGTGACGGAAATGCCGTTCGGTGTGGTCTTCAGCTCCGGATCACCGGTCAAGCGACCCATCAAACAGATAGTATTCATCGATTTCCCTCCTTAGTTCTCTTCCTTACGGATAACCATGGAACGCAGGACGCCATCGGTAATACCGCTGACACGCTCCAGCTCCGCCGGGAACTCAGGACCGCTGACGAAGTTGTACAGGACATAGTAGCCTTCGGCCTCGTCGTTGATCAAGTAGGCCAGCTTGCGCTTGCCCCACTCGTCAGTCTCGCCGATTTCAGCATTCTGTTCGATCAGAGCGCTGAACTTCTCCTTCAGTGCGGTGACGCTCTCCTCACCCTGAGCCAGGGAGAAGATGAAAACGGCCTCGTAGGATGCTTTGATAGTGGGCATTGATTGCACCTCCTTATGGTCTAATGGCCTCATCTCTCGGATGAGGCAAGGATTTATCCACATACTCGTGGACCGTAATATTATATCAGTTGATTGCAAGATAGTCAATAGGAAAATTGCAAAATTTATCGGTTTTTTGACAAAAATGTGCATGCACAAAATAAGGCGTGCCGTCATCCTGACGGCACGCCCAAGTTTTCATTATCAGTCGTCGATCTCTTTATCCCAGCGGATCAATTCACCGTCCACCGCGTTGATGAGAACGTCGTACTCAATGCGACCGACTCTAAAGTTCACTTCATACTCCCAGCGCCCAGAGTCATCGTCATAGTCCAACTCAATCTCATACTCGCTGACCTTGCTCTCATCCACACCGGCGCAGAACAGAGCAACCGCCTTGGCATCCTCTTTAGATACCAAGTTTGGTTTGGTAGTAGCGGTAGCTTGACGCTTATCGTCCTCGTCCTCGCGTTCATACTCGAGTATAGTTCCCTTAACAGCATCTACCGTCACGTCATACTCAACCTTACCTACATAGAAATCGATCTCATATTCCCAGCGGTTTCTATCGTCGTCATAATCGGTTTTGATTCGATAACGAGAGATTTCGGAGGCTTTTACACCGGCTTTTTCCAACGCCAGTTCCTTAGCCTGCTCCTTAGAAATCAACTTAGAGCCGGAGCTGGTAGCTGTAGTCACCGTGGTAGCCTTAGAGGACGTGGTGGACTTACTGACCGTATTGTCGTCCTTTTTGAAAAGCAGAACGGTACCGGACTTGGCATCAATGTCCACCTCATACTCGACACGATCCACGTAAAAGTCAACCTCATACTCCCACCGCTTTTCATCGCTGTCGTAGTCGAGATCAACCTCAAGACGGGAAGCGTCCTTTTCCTTTACGCCTGCCTTATCAAAAGCTATGCCCTTTGCTTTACTCTCGCTGATAAACTCATCCACAGGAACCTTGGTGGGCGCCTTCGTAGTGGTTGATTCAATCTTATCCGATGTGGCAGCATCCTGCGATGCACCGGCGTTATTGAGCGCTCCGCTATCCGGCACAGCAGAACCGCCGCAGCCGCTCAACAGAGCCAATGCGGACAACAGCGCAATCACAACCAATAGTTTTTTCATTACAACACCCTCCTTTGCTTGGGATTAGTATTCATTAAAAATGATCAATTATCCGAAATAGCGATTCAGAAGGCCCTCAAACGCCTTGCCGTGGCGGGCTTCATCGCGAGCCATCTCATGGACCGTGTCATGGATCGCATCCAGACCCAGCTCCTTAGCACGCTTAGCCAGCTCAAACTTGCCCTCGGTGGCACCGTTCTCGGCATCCACACGCATCTCCAGATTCTTCTTGGTGCTGTCGGTCAGCACCTCGCCCAGCAGCTCAGCGAACTTCGCAGCATGCTCGGCCTCTTCATAGGCGGCCTTTTCCCAGTACAGACCGATCTCGGGATAGCCCTCACGATGGGCAACGCGAGCCATGGCCAGGTACATACCGACCTCAGAGCACTCGCCGGCGAAGTTGGAGCGCAGACCCTCGATGATCTCGGGATCCACACCCTGAGCAATACCGACAACGTGCTCGGCAGCCCAGGATTTGGGACCGGACTGCTCCTTGAACTTCTCAGCGGTCACGCCGCAGACAGGGCACACGTGAGGAGCAGAATCACCATTGTGAACGTAACCACAGACAGAGCAAACAAACTTTTTCATTTTACATTACCTCCAAAAAATCAATTATCTTTTTTAATACAGTGAGGACAACAGCCGCTGAAATAAATGCTGTTCCCCTCCACGCGGTAGCCACAGGGAATTATCTGTGACACCAACGCGTCGTCTAACGGGAAATCTATGATCGAATGGCAATTGCGACAGTGGAAGTGACCGTGGAGTGAGGTGTCGGCATCGTAATGCCTCTCCCCCGTATCCATCGCCAACTCCAGTAACAAGCCAGCCTCGACCAAGGCGTGCAAGGAGTTGTAAACCGTCGTCTTAGAGAACGTGGGATACTCTCGAACAAGCGCTTCGTACACCGTATCCGCAGACGGATGGGTGCGATGTCGGAATAAATAATCGTACACCGCTAACCGCTGTGACGTCGGACGGATGCCGCGCTCGGTCATCATCTCAGCAATTTGTTTCTGCGTCATATTATCCTCCTCTCTGTAATCATTTCTTGTTTGTAACGATTACAAATATATAATACACGGTGATTATCCATTTGTCAATAGTTTTTTTCGAAAAAATTGTAATCATTACAAAAAAAGCACACCGACCAGTACGGATCGGTGTGCTTTAATTTATTCCTTAATACTAAAGTGACGCGGTAAGCCGCCCTCCGTCAGGATGGTCGGTTCCCCCTGAATCAGCGGACGGATGTATTCCAGAGCGGCAGGAAGAACGTTATTCCCTTGCTCATTGATCCATTCACGAGGCACGTATTTGATATTGTTTGCCACGTCGCAAACCGGCACAATGCCGTAATTGGGGATATACTCCGCATCATAGCGCCCCAGTATGGCGCTCACCATACCGCTCTTCCCCGCCGCGGCGGCTTTCACAGCCACTGTGCCCAGCGACTCCGCCTCGGTCAGGTCGGTCTCGGAGGCAATATGCGCCGCACAACGTTGGAGAATGTTCAGTTCCACCGAGCGCACCTTAACACCCAAGCGGCTGCGCACTAGTTCTTCCAAGCATTTACCAATGCCGGAGAGATATTTGTGACCGAAATTGTCAACCTTGCCGGACTGGAAATCATCCAGACCATCCAGTTCGACGCCCTCGGACACCGCGACGATAACGGTGCGCGATTTCTCCAGGGTGGCGCGCACGTCGTCAATAAACTTGTCGGCGGAAAATTCAACCTCCGGCAAATATACCAGGTGCGGCGCATCACAGCCCATAAGCCTGGGGAGCGCGGCTGCGGCGGTCAACCATCCGGTATCGCGCCCCATAATCTCCACAATCAGTACGCTGTCCAACTCATATACCGTGCAGTCGCGAATCATCTCCCACATAGAGGTGGCCACGAACTTGGCTGCCGAGCCATAGCCGGGAGTGTGATCCATTCGGCACAGATCATTATCAATGGTCTTCGGAACGCCCATCACGCGGATGTCGCAGCCAACTGAATCAAAGTAGGCGGACAGTTTGTGCACAGTGTCCATAGAATCGTTACCACCGATGTAAAAGAAGGCGCCGATATGGTGCTTTTCCAAAGTGGCGCGAATCTGCTCGTACACCTGCGGCGCCTCCTCAACGGTCGGCAACTTATACCGACAGGAGCGCAACGCGGCAGAGGGGGTTTGGCGCAGTAGCTCCTGCTGCTCGCCGTCGTCCAACTGCTCGTTCAGATTCACCAACCGATCGTTAAGAATGCCCTCTATACCGTTTAAAGAACCGTATACGATATCCACCTTATCCCATATGCGGGCAGCACGATAAACGCCCAAAAGAGAGGCGTTAATGACGGCAGTAGGACCGCCGGACTGTGCAACAACTACATTCATAGGCTCTTCTCCTTATTTCAGCAGATTGATCAGCAGTAACCACGCCAAACCGTAATAAGCAACGACCGCTACCAGGTCATTAATGGTGGTAATCAGCGGACCGGATGCCACAGCAGGGTCCACCTTCAGCTTTTTAAACAGCATCGGAATCAGCGTACCGGTGAGGCTGGATACAGTCATAGCCACCATCATAGACAAGCCGATACAGCCAGAGGTGGCAAACGCCATGGCGACGTCCTGACCGCGCAACAGCCAGATATACAGACCGATCAGCACAGCGGAAATGGCACCCAAAGCCGTACCGTTAAAGAAGCCGACCCGCAACTCCTTAAACACCAACGAAAGGCTCTCGCGCCCGCGAATCTGCTCATCCATCAATACTCGAATGGTAACTGCCAACGACTGGGTGCCTACGTTACCCGCCATAGACAGTATCAGCGACTGAAAGCACACGATCAGAGTCAAGCTGCTGACCACCTCTTCGAACAGACCCACAACCGTAGAGACGCCGAGACCGAGGAACAACAGCACAATCAGCCAAGGAATGCGTTTTCGCATACTTTGAGTGAGAGGCTCATTGAGATCCTCTTCAGCGGTCAAACCGGCCAGACGGGCATAATCCTCGCCCATCTCCTCGTCGACGACCTCCACAATATCCTGTGCGGTAATGACGCCCAACAGACGGCGGTCATCACTCAAGACGGGAATGGAATCCTCCGAATACTCCTTCAATTCCTCAATACAGGAATCCACGCTCTGTGTCGCATATACGAACGGATATGAGGTAACGATCAAATTCTCCAGTGCGGTACCGCTGCGCGCGATAATCAGATCCTTCAGGTCAATAGCACCGCAGAAGATGCCGTCTTCATCCAGCGTATATAGCGTGGAAATATTATCGTTATCCGCCGCCTGATGAACCAAGGATTTCATCGCCTCACGGATGGAGGAATCGCTGGAGATGGCCACGTAATTGGTGGTCATGCGGCTACCGATCTGATCATCATCATAGGAGTCGATCAGCTGAATATCCTCTGCCGCATCAGGGTCCATCAGTTCCAGCAGTTCACGACGTTTATCCTCGTCCAGTTCATCCAGCACGTCAACGGCGTCGTCAGCATCCATGCCTTCGATAACGTCGGCGGCCATCTCGGAGGACAGCTCATCAATATAGGTGCCAACATCGTCTAGGTAGGCAAACACGTCACTGGTACGATCCATACCCAGGATGCGGTACATACGACGACGATCCGCAACAGACAGCTGCTCAAGCAAATCCGCCAGATCGTTGTCGTGATAGTCCTCCATCTCCTGGCGCAATTCCATAATGGGTCGCCGTGACCGTAGCAGGGTCAACAGTTCAGCGGTGTAATCGGGGCGCTCCTGCCCCGCTACCACTTTGATTTCTTCGGACATAATAAAAAGACCTCCTGTCTTTAGAGTCAGGCGGTCTGTGTGGAAAGAAAGCGCTTAACGACAAGCGCTAAGGTGATCCCGCACAGAGCACCAAATACAGATACACGGATTAGGGGGAACCGGACTGCTCTCCACGAAAATCACCTACCTTTAGTTAGTAATTAGTTATATTTATTATTATACAAATATAATCCCCTATTTGCAACCCTTTGCAGAAATTTATTAAAAAACAAAATTTCTGAATATTTTTCAAAAAAGGGGTTGACTTTTCGGCAAAGATTTGCTATTATAACACTCGTTCCGAGTAACATATGGGGGTATAGCTCAGTTGGGAGCACGAAACGCTCAAAGTTGAACCCCACTTCATAATTTCATAAATAAAAACTTGACGAACCCCAATATGGGGGTATAGCTCAGCTGGGAGAGCGCTTGAATGGCATTCAAGAGGTCAGCGGTTCGATCCCGCTTATCTCCACCACTGGTTCGTCAAGTTTTATTTTTTGCCCACTCAGTTTGAGTGGGTATTTTTTGTTAATAGAGTTCTATACTTTTCAAAGCCAATCCAATAATTGATGTTAGGTATTCGATCACCTTTTCTCTATCGTGCTTATCCTTTTCTTTGGCCCAGTCGATCAACATTCCGGCAAGTGCTTCTGTATAGAACTTGGCCACGTATGCTTTAAAATCTGCATCTACTTGTTTATCGAGAGCCGCAGTCGCAACATCAATAACAGACGTGACCACACCTACGAAATCCGTGTAGAAAAATCGTTTCATTTCCTCTCGGCCAAGGGAGTCATAGGCACAACTAATAATGTAATCGTTTTCTTCTACATACTGCATAACAAAACGAATGGCACTCTCATAATCTGCGAAAAGGTCGAAATGTTTTACCACCTCTACGGCCTCTTCTTCAAATGTCCATTTCAGCAAACCATAAATGTCTTCAAAATGATAGTAAAACGTTTTCCTGTTAATTTTACAAGTCGCTATGATCTCGCTTACCGTTATTTTTGAAAATGGTTTCGTGCTCATCAGCGTTTTAAGTGTATCGGCAATCAGTCTTTTGGTATTGTAGGAAGTAATTTCGTGTTTCATATCGTCCCTCCGTCCTGCATTTAGTATACACTTGTGGGGCAAATTCTTCAACCAACAATACGGGACATTTGATGGTCAAATCCCATCTGATTGACCGATTTTTATACAAACGTTGCGGTTTGACCGTTTCCATTTCTTACACACAACAGTAGAATATGCGTGTAAGGAGTGTGATTACATGAAAACATTAAAAGAGAAAATCACGGAGTTTTTCAGCACCGTAAATTTTGATGGTCTTCGTTGCACGATCAAAGGCGACCCAAGCATTCGAGAGATGTTAGGCGCATTTCGACGGCAAAAAGAAATCGACGACCAAAACAAGAGTCTATAATCAGCCGAGCAAAGCGTAACAATTACGCTCTGCTCGGCTTTTTTATTATGCCGCGATATCTAAGCCGTTTGTAAACTGTTCAAAGTCAAAGTTAAAATCGATCTTCACTTTATAATCTCTGGAAACCTCAATGCGGTTGATGAGGGCATTGACCACCATCTTCTTTTTCTCCAGGCTGGCGCTGTCGTAAAGGCATATATAATGCCCCGTGCTAACTACAGTTAGTACGGGGCATTCCCCTTATTGTTATTCTATTTACAACGGGGGTATAATTTTGCGTATCTCGGGAGCATGCGCGATTGGCTGTCATCCGATGTACGACCAATTACTTGTTTTAAGGAAATTGATATACAAGCGAACATACAAGCATTAGTTTAAAACATCGCAAGAAACAATCAAATATTCAAAAGCATACACATTTTTAATAAACAAAGTAAGTGCAGATTCTTCACGATTGAGGATGGTTTGGTCTGCATGGCTTTCATATTGCAGATTTGTTACTGTATAGGTATATCGATTGCCTTCTACGTCCGTAAATATGACGGTATCGCCAACGGAGATTTCACGATAAAAGTCGTATTGTCCCTTTTGGGATGTTGCGCCAATTTGTATTGTGCGATCGTAAATACTGCCGCTGAACCTACAAGGGTATTTTGTAAGGTGTCCCCAATCTGAGCTAACAGGAAGTGTCGACTCATATCGTGGCATTTCTATTACGCCAACAAAATCTGCCCCATCGATAGAAAGAACGGACATTGAATTATCCCTTCGCTCTTCCGGAACTGAACCTTGCGTCTCAGAGATCAGATTGCGAAGAGTCTTGACATAAGTTTCTGATTTTTGTACCGAAGAATTTATATTCCATTGCCAACAAATCAAAACCAATACCCCTATAACCAGTAAAGCAATACCTACTAAAACGCAAATTTTGGGTATAACATGTTTATTTAATTTCTTCATGTGCGTTTCTCTTTCCTATGATACCTAAGATAATCAACATACTTCCAGAGACGATCATAAGTATCACATATAACATTATGTTTGAAGTATCACCGGTTTGCGGAGCGTCAAATGGTTCATCAGGCTTTGCCGGGGTATATGTATTGGTCAATATAAATGAGGTGTCTCGATTTTGGGCAGTCATAGTATACCTTGATGGAGTGTTTCTCTCTATTACTGTCCATTTGGCACCATCATCTTTTGCCGTCCAACTATACGACCAATTATCAGCCTCCGAAAGAACTACCTTTTTGTAGCTCGCTCCGTCTCGAAATATCTCTACCTCAATATTCTTTGGACGACTGTTTCTTCCTTCGTCGCCTTTCCAAAGTTTAAGAACCTTTAGTTCTATCTCTTTGTCACTTGGCGGTATCATCTCCGACTTAGAAGCAACCGTAACCTGATACTGCGGGCGACCATCTGCGCTGAGTCCCGGCAAAGCAACCAAGGCAGAATCAAAGAAACACGTTAGCTCTTTTTGAGTTACGGTACCAACAGTCGCAAGATACAAACTCGGTTTTAAAGATTCGAAACAAACCAGCCCTTCAGAATCGGTTTTTGCGACAGCGTAGGCGTTTATGTTGTCTGCAATAATATGAGCCTCAAGTGTGGAACGGATTGCATCCCATTCGCCATTGGTTCTAACACCATTTAAAATAAGTTCTGACGGTGCAAAATGAGAAGTTAATGTGTACTGAAAATCGGAGGATACATCGGCTATCTTATACAGCTTTACAGATACGTCCTCAAAAGCTGTTCCGTCACAAGTATAAGTGAGTGTCAACATACATTCTTGGTTCACGTTTATCGGTTCAGATGCATCGGTTGTGGAGGATGCCATTGTATAACATGGCGTTAACCAAAAGCAAAGACAGAATAAAGCTATCATTACTGCTATTCTTCTTTTAGCCATTCTTCTTCCTCCTTTGAGATGAGGGGTTTGCTTCCCTTATCACGATATTTTATCATCAAAACAATCAATAGAATCAGTAGAATCGGTGCCGCCACAACAGGAGTTGCCACAAGCGGATCAATTCGATAAGCATTAGACATAACGTGCAGCACGGGTGCCGCATTTTCAATACGTGTTCCTCGAACTAACAGTCTGTGAGAATTGATGCCGTAGGGGGTACAGGTGAGCAACGTGCACAAATCTTCACCGGCAACAATTTGAACATCGTTTGTTTCATTTGGAAGAACAACTTTGATTTGATCGACCTGATAGGTAACAGTTCGGTTTAGAACCGTAATGGTAAAGGTGTCGCCAACTTCCATTTTATCAAGCTCGGTAAACAATTTAGCGTGAGGAAGTCCGCGATGCGCGGATAGAACGCAATGCGTATTCTCGCCACCAACAGGCAGTGACGTCCCCTCTAAGTGTCCACACGCCACATTCAAAACTTCGGCAGAAATCCCGTGGTATAACGGTAGTTCTACGCCGAGTTTTGGAATAGATACGTATCCCATAATGCCTGTTCCACTTAGATCAAGAATGTCATTATATCCTTTAAGCCGATGATAATCGGTCAAGGGGAAATTCAGTTCATTCAGTTTAGCGTTATAGTTTTCAGCTTCTTCAAAAAAAGCATCATAATCTTCCGGCTGCAAAGAATCTAAAATTTCTCGGTAGTTTTCAATCGCCCTGGTTTGTGTTTTGGAATTCCAATACTGGCTAACAGACGGATAAAGCAGTCCACAGACGCCTATGAATAGCATCAAAACCAATAGAATTCCTATTTTGTTTTTCTTCATAAGTATCTGTCCACCGCCTTAAGTGAAAGTAGCGGCGGATGGCGGAAAACCATCCGCCGCTAAACTCAACAATAAATACTATAAATGTAACTTTGTATCTTAGTCTTCGTATACAGACATCTTCTTACGAGTAATCATAAATACGCCTGCCAAGATTACGAGCATTGCACCACCGAAGATGAGCCACATAGTACCCTGTGCGCCGGTCTCGGGAAGAACGGTACCGGTATTGTTAACAATATCCTTAGTGATTGCACCGGTATCAACAACACCTGTGCTCATTACACCGCCATCCAAAGAAATGAGTGTAGGTTCGCCAGCGGTCTCGCTATGTACGGCAGAAATAGAGAATACGATGTCAGACATCTTGTTGTAACCTTCGGGAACGGTGGACTCTACCAGTTTATAGTCGCCATCATCAATACCCTTCCAGTTGAAGGTGGTCATATCTGCACCTTTAAGTTCAGTGCCAATAATATTGTAGTCGCCGTCAACATCTTTTTTGTACAGAGTAAATCCAGCACCCTTTAATGCGTGGCCGTGAGAATCGGTCTTGTTGATGATCAACTGATAGGTGAAAACAATAACCTTATCTTCTTCGGTTTTACCGGTAGAAGTAGTGTCATAAGGGTTGTTAGAGAACTCAAGGAACACTTTGTTGGGGTTGCCAGCTGCACCGATAATGGCATCGGTATCAAGTGTTGCTGCATAGTAAACCACGAATGCGGTATCTTTAGTCACATCGGTAATGGTAAACACGTCATCACAGCTGACCTCAAAAGTACAACCGTCGGTTGTGGTGGTGTTTACAACGAATTTTTCGGTAACGTCTATACCGTCATTCATATCGGTATCCACATCAGCCTTGTGCTTGGTTTCATACATATAAACCTTTACGGTTGCCGCATCAAACGTTAAGCCGTCGGAAAGAGTATCGTGGAATACCATCTTGAAGCTCTTATAATACTGGGCATTGTTGGGAAGAGTGCCGGTCAGTTTAAAGGGAACAACGTCGCCAACATCATGGTCGGCAGAATCGTGCCACGGATTATCAATGATACCATCGTCTTCACTGTCTTCGATATCTTTTACCTTCTTCTCAACGGTAGGAAGACCGGTCTTGGGATTGATCTCGAGAGCATCCTGACCTTTGGTGTCTACCATAACCAAGGAGTTTGCTTCGTTGCCGGTCAAATTGGTTACATCGGCAATAATCCAGTAACCTTGGTCAATGTTATCGTTGCCGGTCATATTGGGTTTATCCGCGGGAATACCAGCCGTCTTAATTGCACGATAGAGGCGATCTGCCACTTGACGCATGGTTTGATAAACATCACCATTGTCACTGGTCTGATTAGAGAGATACTTCAAAATCTGTGCATCGGTAATCACTGTTGCAACAGCGGGTTTTGTGCCATCTTCCCAGAGATAATTTCCGCCGTTATCAAAAACTTCGTTTTGTAAAATCTCACGATACACTGCGTTCACGGAATAAGCGTAGTTGTAGCAATCGGACGAATGGTTTACATTGTCACAGGTGTTGGGATGATGCTCGCCGGTCTTTAAACTTGTGGTCAAGTTAAGAAGTATATAGCCGGCATACTGTCTGTCGCCATCATCATTGATAGTAATAGCTGTGTTTTCTGCCGCAAATACGGTGGTGCTCATAGCCAAAATCATAGCCAGCACCATAAGGATAGATAAAAACTTTTTCATAACTTTGGGTCCTTTCTAATTTTATTTTTTGTGTTTTATTGATTCATCTTCGGCGCTTTTCTTGCCGAGAAAGGGAAGCTAACCTACACCCCTCCTTTCTCGCTTGCGCCTTCGAATGAATCTATAAACAAGCGGTGTAATAATGAATATTACACTCGCAAGTATCAAGGGATATACACCGGGGCCACCGGTGGAGGGCAGATCGTAATTTATAAGTTGATTTGTCGCGTGAACCTTTCCAATCTGCTCAAAAGGTATTCGTGTGGCATCTAAACCTGCTAAAACTTCATCACAAGTTTCACAGGAATTACCGATTTCATCACAGAAGCAGAACCAATACTTCGTATCATCTAATTGATAACCCGGTGGCGCTCTAAGTTCTTGCATATAGTAGAGCACATGTTCTCGTAAGATAATACCTTCGATAATATTGGTTTGGAACATCAGTTGTCCCTCGTCATTTGTCACTTCTGTGGCAATCAAACCACCATTTGCGTTATAAAGCCCGAATGTTGCACCGCCAAGTGGTTCACCTGTTAAGGCAGACGTCTTAAACATCTCCACCTTATAACTCTTTGCCGCAATATTGATATCGGCATAGACTTTTTCATCGGCGTTATCGGTAATATCCTCACCCCAAAGGGTAATCGTGGCCGAGTTGGTGTATTTAATACCGCCTGTTACTACTTTAGGAAGCACCAGCGTTGCATCATAATCCAATGTGTACATCACCGGTTGCGGTCGTAGAATTGTGATATCCAACACGTGAACCTCTTTGCCGCTTTGATCCGTTTGATTTCCGGTGCCATCGTAGGCGACCGTGTAATCCACACCGTGTTGCAAAGTGGCAACGTTTCCTGTGGCATCTTCCGCTGTAATAACAAGCGAACCACTGATATACGCCAACGTATCGGTCATAACATCATGAATCTTTAACGGTGAGCCATCGGTTAGCACCAGTTTGGCTTCGTTTATGGTAACCTTATAATTTGCAGTGTAACCATCAAAGTCATGTGTTAATTCCTTTTTGAAAAGACCGGGGATTGGTACGTTTGCTTCCGATCTGGATACCGAAGCGCCGCCGACAGCACCATCCGGCATGTAGAACAGTTCGGCAATGTTCTGGAGCTGATAACCATGACCT
>JAZQKF010000104.1:0-1962 GCA_045542015.1 Acutalibacteraceae bacterium | reverse complement strand
ATCATAGGCATAGTGGGTCGTTCGCTTGCTGCCGTTGATGGTCTCTGCCACGGAGGTCAGGTTATTGACATTGTCGAAGCCATATTCAACGCTGTGGGTATTGCTGCCGCTTGTTTCTATGTACTTCATCAGGCACCGAGGAGAGACCAAGGGGACAGTGGGACTATCCCCTTGGCTAGATGGAGGTTTGCTAATTAACACACGCCTCCGTCCCTATGTGCTATGTGCTATGTGCTATGCTGTGCTATCTCTTTTCTTTCTCAGCCATCTAGGGAGTAGAACACCCAGAATTAGAGGAAGTACTGTTAAGAACACTATAGGAATAACAGTATTCCACATCGTTAGCCCAGTTCCAGGCAAGGACAACAAAGTTTGTGTATCGGTGCCATTGGTGCGTGCAAGACCAGTGCGGTTAAAAAATGTCTTTGTACATGTATACTCCCATTCTCCACAAGAAAAGTGGCTTTTACGCAGTTGCTGATATATCCCTGCCTCCCGAGATGCATCAGCAACAGTGCGATAGCCATTGCAAACACCTGTATCAGGATTATACTCAATGATATGATCATAAAAATACAGTACAATCCTATCTGGAGTATACTCTGCAACGCAATCATCCTGAGTATCAAATGTCAACTCATACAGAAAACTCCCGTCCGGTGCAAATAAATCCAGATAAACCGTACCGAAAATAGTATCTGAAGCTGGGTTGTCTGCATGCCGATACAAAACCAAACAGCTACCATCTTCACGAGCAGATACCTGGTAGAAAAAACCATGCCCCGAACATACCTCATGTATAGTGATTTTGAAGCTATCCGGAATCTCATAGTCTTCTATCACTTCAACTCCCTGAAATTCCACAGCATTGACCGGTACAGAAATACTTAGCACAAACACAAACAGCCACAAACAAATACGACTTCTCATAGATTTCATCCCCCAAACATGAATGTTTTCAATTTTTTAATTGGGTTCCAGGACTTAGTCGAAGTGGTAAAACTCTCCCCCCAATGAACCTCCACACACGGGCCTGTCACAATATAGATACTTACTCCCCAATTCACAGTGTTAGGATTTGATTTTGGAACAAACCGAAGGACATCAACCGATACACCAATCACATCGCTCAGAGTCGCACCATATATCGTCGTAACACCGTTCAAGTCTTGGGTATTTAATGCATTGGTAAAAGTCAAACCAGCTCCCACACTTGTACCAATCCCTACTCCAGATGCACTTAACGCATTAGTGCCTTGGAGTGCATAATTATATGATGTATCCACGGTCACGCAACCAGAAACACTGCCACCTGCACCACCCCAATTGGCACCAATAGTAGTGCCAATGGAACATGTAAGGCCATCGGGGGTAGGTTTCAGCACATTTTCCAGAATTGTCTCCATAATTGATGTATGAGACCTCTCTTGTGCTAATTGGTTTTGCAATGCGCACATATCTTCTCTACTGTCCGCACTCTCGCTGGCAACAGACAACGCATCAATATATCTATTTCCAGCACTATCCTTATTGCGCACAGGATTATTACCACAATAAGCAAACATGTTGTTGCCCAAGAAACCCTGGCCGGTGGTGAGGAGCCCATCCGCATTGATGAATCGGCCCATCTCCGGATTATAGTACCGGCTTTGGAGGTAGTAGAGTTCTGTTTCGGTATCGTAGACATAGCCACGGTAGCGGAGGGGGTTGTAGTAGCCTACGGTGTCGGCCTTGGTGCCGGTGGTGGAAATGAGGTTGCCCCAGGCGTCGTAGACGTAGCGGACTACTTCTTCGCCGGAGCTATTCAGCAGGTTTACCACGTCTCCCTGGAGGTTGGTGACGTAGTAATAGAAATATCCATCCATGTTCATCATCACCGGAGAACCGTTGGTGTCATAGAAGATGTTGATGTTGTGGCCGTCTACCGTCATGTTGGTCAGCTGACTGCCTACATAGGTATAC
>JAZQKF010000103.1:0-36266 GCA_045542015.1 Acutalibacteraceae bacterium | reverse complement strand
CAGCGATCCAGTCATGCTGCTGCAACCTGCAGGGAAAGATTGACTCAACCTCATGCGCAACCAACCTCAACATAGAGAGAGGGTTCAACGGAATTTCTAACGGAATCTCGAACCTCGGCTATACCATACAGTCGCAGTTCTGCAACCAGAACTCTCTGCTCCTTGAGAAGTTCAATGCAATTGAACAGAGGGAATTGCAGCACGAGAACCAGAGACTCAGGGACAGGCTTGAGGACCAGAGAGTCAACGCTCAGACCGCCATACTCCTCAATGCAATCAACGGAGGCAGAACCGTATCGGGTACGCTTGACACCACGGCCGAAACATTCACAGGCATCGTCGGCAGACCTGCGTGACCTGTTCCCTTATTGGAGGTAAATCATGTATAGCAATATACAGAGAGCCATGGGAATGAATCAGTACGGATTCAACAACGGAGGAGGTTATCAGGCAAGGGAGAACCCAGAGTACACAGGCCCAGGAGACCGTTATAGAGCGGACATGGGTCCCATGTACGGCTACGGTCAGGGATCATACAACCAAGGCAGTCAGTACAGGCAGGGCGTAGGTGCGCACATGGGAGGGGGACGTCTGTCCCCTGAGCAGCAGGCGGAGAACTATACCCTGTTCAGCAAGCTGATGGACGAAGGCGTATCCCTGTCCGATCTGATGCGCAGAGCAGAAGGGCCTCAGGATATGGAGTTCTTCTCTGCCATGGAATCCAGCGTCATGCAGGATCCTGAAATCCAGCAGGCGAGGCACAGACTTGACCGCATCAAGGATGAGGTCATGATGGAAATGTGTCAGAAGGACCCTCGCTTTAAGCACGCGATGGAGGACTATAAGAGGGAAGTCTCACGCAAATATATGGCCATGAACGGACAATCCCAACAGTGATTTCATAGTAAATCACTGTCAAACTTTTTACTTTTTATATATAAACCGTTGAAAACTAAGGCAAATCATGCCCTTCGAGATGAACCTGCACAATGTGGAAGCATCGCTCTCCGTTACATTATGCAGGATCGTTTTGATCGCAATTACCGGAGATCCTTTGTTCTACGGTATAGACGATATAATAATGGGCACAGGATATGAGAAAATGGTATTCGCGGATACAATTGAAACATGGGTCCTGTGGGTCGGTATCGCGATCGGAGTCGTTGCACTGACTGCGATCGGATATTGGTTCAAATACCAGGACTACCAGATGAAGAATCCGGAAGAGTCGATTAAGTTCGAGGTCAGGTACATCGTCGCAGCAGTTCTCACTGTTGCAGTGTCTGTCTTGCTCTCCTACGTGATCGTCTTCTACGGACTCGGATACTTCATTGACACACCGATCGCAGAGATTGAACTTGCTATCGCAGTTTCAGCCATCGTCGGAGCAGTCGTTGCCTACTTGGTCGATGCAGCATTCTTCCACCCTCTTGCGGATGGTATTGCAGCACAGGCTTATGTCAAGTCACAGGCACTCGTAAGGGAGCAGTTGGCAACCGAAGAGGCACAGAAGGCAATCGCTGAGGCTATTGTGACAAAAGCGAAACAGTTCGGAGTCACAACCGATGCTCAGCTCAATTTCATCAAGGAGAACGTCAAGTCGGTCGATGACCCAAATTTCATTTGGGTTGTCAACTACATTATGAACAACCCTCCTCAGTGAGTAGAATGAAAATAAGGTACAGATACCTGTCATTAAAGGAGATTTGGTACATGTTTACAAGACAAAGATTATTCACAGTAGTTGAGGACGTCTTCGTCGATGAAGCGATCCCCTACGGAAAGAACAACCTCGGACAGTACTTCCGTGTTGAAGGGGATTCCTTCACACCAATGGATGCAAGAGACGTCGCAATTGAGTATCTGAGAAGCGGACTCAGGATCCCTGACGAATTCATCGAAGTCAGGAATGTGGTGCAGTCCATATTCAACTGAAACAATTTCTCCCCTCCGGGGGAGTTTCTAAAATTAATGGTGGACGGAGAGAAGGTGCTGCTCCGCCCTGATGGGTCTGAAAGAAGTGATAAACTCACTGTTTCAGTGTATTGCTTTGTTCTATAAAAGGACGCGTTTTTCATTGTTGTTTAAAATTAGTTTAAGGTTAGTTTAAACTAAACTTAAAGTATATATACTTGAAACGCATACATAGTATTGCAAGGGACAAGAACCCAAGCAAACGGAGGAAGAAAAATGAACGGAGCAAATCTGACAAAAGTGAACGCAATGATCGAGGGCCTTAAATCCCTCATCGCAAAGGGAAACATGGGAGAAGAACTCATGTTCAAGCTGAACATGGCCCTTGAACACTCATACAAGGCAGCCAACTACATGATGGACGGAAACACCCAGAAAGCTGGAATGAATCTGACCATCGCATACGACCTGATGCAGGCGGTTCACTCCGCCACAGTCAGGAGGGCATAAGATGATTATCTCTGAGCCTTTCAAAAGAGGACTTTATGTCCTCCACGTTTACGATGTGAACAAGGACTTCGTAAGGTCTGAGGGTTACGAAACAGAAGAAGAGTATTCCGATGCGATTGTCGGATACTGTGAATATGGGTATGATACGAGGTCATTTGGGCCGAAGACCTGTGCGGTCTTCCCTCCCCTTCCCACGCTTTACGAGGAGGATTACTGATGACCGTTACAGAGGCATCCGAAGTCCTCTGCCCCAAGTCGGCAGAGATAACACCCTTATGGGAGAGGGTGCTGGAGGAATATTTGGGTTACTAAATTCTTAGTAACTTTTCCCTTTTTTATATTCATCAATACAATACAACAACAAAGGAAGGAAAAACAATGAAAGCGCAGTTCGTGTCAAGATTGAGAAAAAATGGAAACAATCTCTATGTCTCGATTCCTGTCGAGGTCCTGGAGAAGATGGGATTGAGTGAGGGAGACATCGTGCAGATGTCACTCAGTAACGATTTCGGGGAGGAATAAAAGACAGAAATGGGGAGCAGAGGCGGATAGGTGATGAAGACCTCTGCTCCGGATCGTGAAATCCTAATTCAGATTAGGGTTTCACTTCTATAAAAGGATGCGCATTTTATTGTGTGTGCGTGTGTGCGTGTGTGTGCGCAGGAAAAAGGAGGAAGTGAAATGTTCAGGGAGAGAGACGAGTACCTTCAGCACTTGGAAGAGACAGGAAGAAAAAAGTACACGATCGAAGCAAACAAGGTCGGGATTACACGCTGCATCAGACTGTTGGATGCATACGGCAGGCCGAACAAAGCAAAGGAGATCAGAGCAGAGGACTGGTATTTCTTGGTCGCAAATATCGACTGCAAGGAGTCCACTGTTAAATTATACGTTTCAAATTTTGCGAATATGTGCGAATTTTTCACAGGTGCGAATCCGTTGAAGAAATTAAATATTCTATGGAACAGAACGCCTGCAAGGAGGGCATTCATCACAAATGAGGAATTTCAGGAATTGTTCTCTGCAGCGACCCTCAATCAGAAACTGATCCTCGTTCTCGGTGCTTTCCTAGGTCTGAGAAGGTCGGAAATAATGAATCTTAGAGTATCCGACATCAAAGGAGACACCGTGACGGTCAAGGGAAAAGGACACGGAAAGGGTCTTGAAGTGCAGCTGCGCATGAGCCCTGAAGTTAAGAAATTCATCCAGCATTATCTCATGTGGAGATCCAGCCTTCCGGGGGAGGACTTCTCCGAGGGGAAACTGTTAGTTCACTCGGAAAAAAAGGGATTCTACGGGTACAAATGCCCTCAATCCATTTTCACGATGATGCGCACACTCAGCGATCTGACAGGAATTGAGTTCACGCCTCACTCATTGAGACGTCTGTTTGCGACAAATTTGTATAAGTCCGGAGCAGACCTCGTGATTATGCAGAACCTCATGAGACACGCATCTGTAGGGACAACGATCGAGTGTTACATCCGTTCGGATGCCGAGCGCATGGATCAGGCACTTCACGCAGGAACGAAAGTACTCTCGGAACTTATATATACATAGAGAGTGATAACGATAATGAAGACCTAACAAGTGTTTTCGGATTTTTACATTATATGCATAATGAAATAATCCGAAAGCGGATGGGAACTTGGTCTTCAGGATCGTGAAAAGAGATGCCTAAAGTCGTTAAGACCGACCAAGTAGCGATGGCTATAATCTGCTATTCGCTCGAAGAACTGCAAAAGACCAAAGACCGCAGAGATCTGCAGACCGTCTATTCCTTTGACGAATTTAAGTCCGCACTTCTCTCGGAAGAACTTCTAATCGACATCCGTTCGATAAGAATGAGATGGGATTCCCTCAAGGCAAAAGGGGTCATTTCTGAAATAGGAACACCCTATGACAAAGCCCTTCTGTATGTGTCCGCCTTGGAGCGTGTCGCTCGCTACACCGTCCCAACGATGCACGCACACACACGCACACGCACACAAAAAAACCAAGCTGAGGAGGCATCCGAATGATCGTTCCATTCAGGGCGCATTTCCGCTGGAGAAGAGACGGTTCTAAGACGATCCGTCTCTATGTCAGAGACACCTATGTTGCAGAACTTGTCACGGCAGGAGCGATCGATATAAGGATGGAAGCAGACGGATTTCGTTTAATTATTGATTTCAAGAACTTCATCAGTTGTGACATAATCTCCTTCACTCTTGACGGAGAGTATAGGCAGTACGACAAGTCCAGCAGGAAAGGAGACATCATTTCAGATTATCTTAAATGGAAGACAACGGAGGTTATCCCCTGCATATCGAAAGATGCATTCAGGGAGGAGTTTGAATGACCTCCGTCTATGCACGTCTTGCAAGGGCAAGGGCAGAGTTCCAAAAGCAGGGAGATTTCAGAAAAGTCCGCGCTCAGGGACTTCAGTACTCCTACCTCCCGATAGAGTCCGCAAAGCCTGTCATTGAGGCAGTGACCTCCGCTGAGGGAATCACAATCCTCCCGGTAAAATTCGACATCGTTGACGATCCGGAAAGGACATTCAAGTGGGAACGCCAGGGACAGAATTACACAACCTCATGGACCTACATGACCGCCAAGGTCACATTCTCCATCGCATGCGAGACAGGATCAATAGAGTTGGAGGTATTCGGAGAAGCCCAAGACAACTCGGACAAGGTCATTAACAAGGTTTACACGATGGCCTACAAAAACATGGCCAAAATCGTGTTTGGCTTTGCGGAATCCACAACCGATGACAACGATGTCAACCAGAAACCTGTCGTTAAAGCAGAAAAGCCTGCAGAGAAACCTGCAGAGAAGTCCGCACCTGTCAGGGGGTTGGGATTCTGATCTACATCGTCACATCCCCGAGAATATGGGAATCCCCTGCATTCCGCAGTGCTAAAAAAGCAGGCGAATGGATTGCCGACTATATCGAGAAGAATGGAGAACAGAAGGGATACTTTACCACCCTCCTCGAAGAAGGGGATCTCCCTGAGGACTTCGACGAAGAGAATCAGACAATCCGCAACGTCGAGGAGGTATTCTGATGCCGATCTGGACATGCGACAGGTGCGGAGGCAGAGCGCACGGATTCGAGGGAGAACGTGGGTTCTACGTCGGCCATTGTGACAATTGCGGAAAGGGCTACGGAGGGCTGAAGGACAGGGATATATCCCTCCCTCCTAAAAGGGTCTACTATCGCGCAATGATCCTTATCAGTGACCGCGATGAGAGGATGAAGGTCTTCAAGACCGAAGAAGAGATGCTGAAGTACCTCACGGACTTCGTTCCTACTGTTCCGGGAACACGTCTCATCGGGGATTTTGTCAAAGAGAACTACGACGGAACGGAGATAGATGACCGTATCTATTACCGCCACATTGACGGATACTCGGTCATCATATATGAAAAGAATGCTGCAGCAGGACTTCAGCTTGGGAACTGGATAAAGAGGGAAGAAGCGGAAACCTACGCCAAAAACGCATCCAAGGTCGGAGATCGCTATGAGATTCTCAGAAATGGCTACTCAATAAAATCCGTGTTCGTGACGGAGGGCGCATGACCCGATACCCCTCCATTAGGTGGGAGGATGTCCTCCCACTGATACGCGAAAGTGACGGAGTCACAGTCCTCGATCTCACGGACTCCTTCCTTGGGGAGTCCCCTTCATACGTCCAGATCCAGACATTCAAGACGAGAATGAGGGAAATTCTCCGTTCTCTTGAGGTCTACGGCATGGTCAGATGCGACAGATCAACTGTTCCGCATGTCTGGACGGCTACGGAGGAGAGTTCATGATAGAAGTCCACTCCCTTATTCACGAGTCAACGCACCCTTTCCAGCGCGGAATCAGGTGCTTTAAGGATCTCGACCTGGCATTATCGTGGATCAAATTTGATATGGAACTCACAATGAAAAAACACCCTGACATCAAACTCACTTATTCAATCATCAAGAGGAGGAAGTAAAAATGGCACTCTACTACGACGATAGGAGCAGACTGCTCCGCAGAAATCATCAGGCACTATTAGCAGACATCAACGATTCCCCTGGAATCACATTCACGGAACTCATTCAGAATGGATGGTCTTATGGCGCATTCTCAGCGACACTCAGAGACCTCAAGAAACGCAGATTCATCGAGGAGACAAGGAAGGACGAGCCGACAGACGGCCGTCCGAGAATCGGACTGTCACTCAGTCCGAAGGGCTATGCAGTCCATCTCCTGATGGAATCGATCGCTGACGTTGTTGAGTCGGACTCAATCGATTCCTATCATTCTGGATTCTGCGAGTATCTGTGCATGATTGGGAAGAGCGGACAGGCTACACCCGAGCACGTCCTGAAGATGTGCAAGGCGTACATCAAAGACTACGAAAGGAGGCAGGAAGCATGATTGAAATGATTATGTTCTTCACGGCAGGCATGGCAGTGGGAAGTCTGCTCAATTTAATCATTACTAAGTGGGCTGAATATGCACGCATCCGCAGTATTTGCAGAAATATGTCCTCCTATGATGAAGAACTCAGGAAGATGGCCAAAGCACTCAAAGAGCGCAGGGAGGAGTCAGAATGACCGTCCTCGCAACATTCTTCAAAAAGGCAGATAAAGTCAGCGTTACACTCTACGATGACAACACCCAACGCGCAGAAGTCCTTGCAGACCGTGTCGAGTGGTGCGAGATCGCCAACGGAATAATCATCGATGCCTGGGTGGGTGCGCAGTTCATCTCTATGAGAGCCGACAGAGTGCAGGGGGACATCGTATGACCATAATGCAGGACTGTCTGGAGGCAGGTATTTCATACGCCACCTACAACACCCGAAGAAGAAGGGGAGACAGTCATGAGGATGCGCTGAGGCCTGCAATCAGGTGCAGGCGCATGAATCCCCCAGAGGCCATCAAGGCACACCTGAAGAATGAGGACACAGAAAGAGTCCGGAAGGCAAAGGGAGAACTGATGAGTGTTCTCACACTCTCCCCTATGTCCTCGCTGGAAATCAGAAGAGCAATCCCCAACCACAACACCTCGACGATCAACTGCGCTTTGTCCGTTCTCGTAAGGGAAGGAATCGCAGTGAAGTCCAGAGATTGCAACCGCACCTATTACGCGCTGAAGGGGGTGCGCTGATGGTATCGCAGGAAGCGATCCTAAGAATCATGACAGATCACGGAAGCCCTATCTCCACCGCGGAGATCAGGGATGCAGTAGGGGAGAAAAGAGAAAGGATCTCGAACATCCACTATAAACTGAGGCAGCTGCAGAAGTTCGGATTTGTAGAAAATACAGGCGAGTTCGTAAAGAGAGGGACTGCAAAATCATCCGTCTGGAGGCTGAAGTAATGCCGAGAATCACGGACATCATCGAGGTCATCAATTCACACGAAGGACCTATGTCAACCGCACAGATCAGAGACATCGTGGACTCAAAGTGCGCTAATGTCTCAACGTTATTGAGAAGGCTGGAAAAGCAGGGCTATGTAAGAGACGTGACACCGGAAGGGGCGCACTGCACATCTGTCAGATGGTGGGAGGCGGTGGAATGAAGAAGATGGTAATTTCAGGATCTTCCGATGACTGCAGAGACATATTGGGGGACTTCCATGAAGAGGAGTATCAGGACGTCGCTAAGGTCATAAGACCTAACGGAGAAGGATTCTACATAATCTGGTCATATTCGGAAAAGGTAAAGAATGCGTGCTGGTCGATAGGATTCTGTCAGTTGGATGAGGACATTCCGATTCCTGAATGGGCAAAGAATATAATAATGGACACTGCGGAGTACGGATATTCTGTCCGTATGTGTCTTGAAGTCCCCGATGATGTACAGATAATCTGGGAGGAAGAGGAATGAAATACGTCGAGATAGACGGAGAGCATTATTTCGTCTCTGGCTGCCTCGTCTGTCCTTTCCATTTCAATGATGAGGATGCTGATGAAATTGAATGCCTTCATCCTCACAATTCAAGCATAGAGAACATAGGAGACAAGTTCCTGCACAGAGTCGGAGAAGGAGTCAATTATTGCTCATGTCCGTTGAGGAAGGTGGAAGAATGAATCGCATCAACCTCAAGAGGGACCGTGCAGTCAAGGAATTCGCACTCTTTGCAATCCTTACTAAAGCATGCTGTCACAATCCCTCGCCTGAGTTTATGCGAAAAATCAGAGAGATGCAACGCAACTGTGAGAATTGGATCACTATCTGTGATTCAATACGCAAAGGGTATAGGAGAGTGAAGGAATGAGTGACCTAAAACCCTGCCCTTTCTGCGGAACATATGGGCCGATATTCCTGACAGACATGAACATGAGAAAGAAGCCCCCTACACTTGTGGCTCATTTCGGCTGCCTTAATTGCAAGTGTTTCTTCAAGATGGAGTACAGGAACGAAGAGGACAGAGACGGAGTCAAAGAGGAATTGGAGAAACGGTGGAACAGGAGGGCATCCGAATGAAATGCGAAATCGAAGAGTTTACACCCAGAAGGGCAACGAAAGACAGTGCAGGCTATGATTTCTTCTCCCCTGTCGATGCTGATGTCGTTCCGGGAGAATGGACCGAAATCGACACCCTTGTCAGCTTTGACGGCACAGAATCGTTGATCCTGAGGGGGTCCAGCGGAATTGAATTCCCACCGAATTGGTGCATGAAAATATACCCTCGTTCGGGACTGTCATTCAGAACAGGATTCAGGATTATCAACACCGTGGGGATAATTGACAAGGATTACAGAGGAACGATCAAGTTGAAGATTACTGCAGACGTTCCCCTGCACATCAGCAAAGGAGACAGAATCGCTCAGGGAGTCTTTGAGCCTTTTCTGGTCTTGAATAAAGAAATCGAACCGACAGAGGAAAGAACAGGCGGATTCGGGTCAACAGGAGTATAAGAGTATGAAAGATGAATGCAGAGCAAGAGTCACGCTTGCAATTCCCAAATCATTGATAGTCAGTGAGACGGATGATGAGATCCTTATAGCGATCTCATGCGATAACCTCAGAGGAGATCCATTTGAAGAATTGATTAAGAAAGGGGAGTTGAGGATAAAATGACAGAAGATGAAGAGATTAACCATCCCCATTATTACGGTAGCAAGGACGATCCATACGAGACAATTAAGATAATAGAGGCAAACGGCTGGATGGAGGGATTCTGCCTCGGATGCGTATACAAGTATTCCGCGCGGCAGGGCAAGAAGACCCCCGATGCACTAAAGGACCTCAAGAAAGCGAGAAATTATCTTAATTTCTACATCAATTATCTTGAGCGTCAGAAAGAATAAAACACTTTTTTAAACACCTTTTCTATTTTTTTCAAAAAAAGGGGAAACACAGGAGAACCTATGTTAACTCAATCAGAACGCAGATCCAAACAATCATATGACATCGACAATATGCGACACGACCTCTCCCAGATCCTGAGATCGGACGATTTCTCAAGAATCATGTCATCAGAAGAAAGGGAAAAGGTCTCTGCAGCAATCCACATTCTCAACGATCTGTCAAGGAGCCTGAGGTCATGAATTCGATGATGTACCTGAAGTGTAAGAGCCTCTTATGCTCCATCTACCGCGCACACAACGTCAAGGACTTTGAAGAGAAATCAAGACAGTTAGCGGAATTAATCGAGATCCTTCAGATTGAATGGAAGTACACCGACAACACCATCCGCAGAAGCAGACAGTTCTATAAGAATCATTGACTCCCCCGGAGGGGAGTCTCCCCTTTCGGGGAAGCTATGCAATATGAGACCGAAAAGAAAAGTCTAGCATATTGCCTCGTTCATTGCTTTTAGTTTTTAAATATAATTCATAAAAAAGTATCCGTTGCCTGTATGTATTAATGGCCACCCATGGCAACCTTACGATACAGGTCTTATGAGGATAATTCCAGATGTCTTCAATACTTTATAAATAAAATGTATTGTATAGAAAGTATTAAATATATGTATGACATACATAGTATTGCAAGGGATGAAACCCAAGCACGGAGGAAGAAAAATGAAATTCGAGGCAGGAAAAACCTACACAACAACCGCAACCGGAGACAGTAAACTCGTTTACACAATCAAGGTCACAAAGAGGACCGAGAAGACCGTAAAGGTCGAGGGTTACATCAACAAGACCTGTAAACTCTACACCAACGACAAAGGAGTCGAGTGGATCAGAACAGGAGCATACAGTTTCGCACCTATCTTCATGGCAGACGAGGAGGTCTGCGCATGATCCCCTCAGTTCTCTACGAAGTCGATTACGACTGTTACGACATCGTTGACGATCCCGACAGAATCCACGAGACCCTTGAGGGTGCGCTTGATGTCGCTTATGACTTCTTTAAATCAGGATACAAGACAAAAATCTTCATTCTTGAGGGCAAGAACCTGGATGAAACCGTAAGGCTCGCAAAGAACGACATGGGCGAAGATTTCACAATTCAGAGTCTTGCCGGTTATGGTTACGGAGACGTTATCTGGTTCGACGGAACATTCATCACACCAAAGGTCACAACCGTCAAGGACATCAAGTCCAGCGGAAACTCCCTCTGCGTGTTCATCACGAAAGAACTCGGAATGCTCGGACTCGACAGAGGTCAGCAGGTCAGGATCACAATAGAGAGAATTGATGAACACCACGTCATTCTTGACGATGAAGGAGACCTTGTCGGTATCTTCGACTCAAAGGAAGATGCAGAGGACGAAGCAAAATGGCTCGATTACAACAGAGGAATGGAAGGTCTTACAATCCACCCTGTCACAGAGGTCGCAGACAGATTCCCCGACAACGAGATGATTCAGTACCTGAGGAGGGACTGATGAAGACTGTCAGGATGATCCGCGCATGGATCAGGTACAGACACCTTCTGCATAAATACAAAAAGATGGAAAGGAAGGCAAAGAAGGAGAAGGATGAAATCGATAAGGCACTGAAGCTCTCCGAGGCCTATGGAGTTCAGTGGACTGCGATAAACCACTATGAGGAGTTCTGCGACATCAGAAGTACTTCAATTTGGAGAAGGAGAAGGCCTCTTTCAAAGAAAGAGATTGAGAAGATGCTCAAGGACTTCTGACTCGCCCTTTTATATTATTCAACCAATCAATACCTGCAGGACTCAACCGTGAGGAGAAGGGAGACCTGCAAAATAATGTTGGAGATTTCATCCTTCCCTCACAACCTCGGAGGTTTTTGCACTTTTCCTCCGGGGACTCGCCCTTTTATAATATCCAATCAATTCCTAACTGCAGACCTTTGCACAACTGACTGCTGGAATAAAGACCATTAATACCTGAGTCAAATGCGCGCGTGTCTTCAATTTGCTCGAACCAAGACTATAATAGCAGAGGTCTGCTGACGGAGAGGGAGTTTTTCCCAAAGTTTTCCCTTTTCCTCCCCTCCGTCAATCCCATTCCCCAATTATCCGTACTGAACTCGCCCTTTTATATTGCCTCCGAAGTTTTCTTTATAAATAAAAACGGATGGGATTAAAAAATGCACATTTTAGGGCCTTGCAGAGAATGCGATTATATTCCCACAGTGGGAGACAAAATGTTCGACATAGACAACGGAATGATCATCCTTGAGTGTCCGCAGTGCGGTCTTTTCTATTCACAACCCTGCTCAGGAGACATCAGGGAGATCAAGATTGAACTTATGGAGATGTGGAATCAGAGACTCGAAGAGGAGGAATACTAATGGACAAAGACGAAAGAACAAGATTACTGTCAGCAATAGAGAGAATTGCCGATACTCTCGAACAGATGAACCAGCCCAAGACCAAGAAGAAGAAGATGGAAACCAAGGAAGATGACAGTATCTGAAAATTCTAAGCTTGCCTATCAGAGGCTATTCAACACGAAGAAGTTGGATACCCTCAGATTCCGCACATACACCGCAATAGTCAAGGATCCCGGAAGCACCGACATCGACATCGCTCAGGCATTGGGAGAACCTATCAACTGTATCACTCCGAGAGTGTCTGAACTGGAAGCGGTCGGACTCGTCAGAAGGGAACAGGGGAAGAACAGGAACGGAAACAACGCCAGACGTGTCTACCCCACATTTCCGGCAGGAGCAAGAGATGGAGACTAAAGCATCCGTTCCTACCCCCAAGACTTCTCAGAGGCACGGAGGAAGGCCCAAGGTCCGTACTTCGATGTACTGCCAATCAGAGGAGAAGATCGTCAGAATCATGAACTTCATTCTGGAAGAACACGGACATGGAGAATTTAAGCAGTGCGAAGTCCACGACCGTGCCTCAGAGATGCTGGACATTTCCAGAGGCTCAGCATGGAAGTGCATGCAGATCCTGAAAGAGAGAGGGAAGATAATACAGACGGAATCGGGGAAGTATAAGGCAGCAGAGGAAGATAATCATGAATAAGAAGTTCAAGATGGAGTATCGGCCCATCAACGAAATAAAGCCATACAAGAACAACCCAAGGAAGAACGATGATGCTGTGCAGTATGTAGAGGCATCACTGAGGGAGTTCGATTTTACCGATCCTGTGATAGTAGACGGAAAAGGAGAATTAATTGCAGGACACACCAGATTAAAGGCAGCGAAGAAACTCGGATTAAAGGAACTGCCTGTCATAGTCAGAGACGATCTGACAGAGGACCAAATCAAAGCACTGAGGATCGCACACAATAAGACAGGGGAGTTTGCCGAATGGGATGATGAACTTCTGAGTATCGAACTGCCTGAGATAGAGATGGACATGGAGCAGTTCGGGTTTAACATGGACGATTATCTTGAAGAAGAACAGACGGACATTATCGAGGATGAAGTTCCAGAACTGGATGAACAATCTGAAACTACTGTTAAACCAGGACAGATCTGGAAGCTAGGTAATCATAGACTTATGTGTGGAAATTCTACAAATTCAAATCATTTTAAAGAATTAATGGGAGGAAAAGTAGGGCGATTATGTGTGACATCTCCTCCGTATGGGGTGGGAATGGAATATGAAGAAAAAGGAATAGGCCCTTGGAGAGAGACTATATCAGGGGTAATCAAGAATATAACTAAGTTCTGCAGGATAATTTGTTGGAATATAGGAGATTTATTTGCAACAGAATCTCAATTTATAGAGCCTACATCTATGTTTTCTACAGAATACATGAATGAAAACGGATTCGGGCTGATGTACTCCAGAATCTGGAAAAAACCGGGTGCAAATTTTGCAGGCGTCAATCCCTATCATCTTGTATCAATGAAGCCTGTTCAAGAATATGAATGGATTTTAGGATATGGAAAAAAGGACTATGAAGAAGACTATGCGCCAATCAGAGATCATATGATGGCTGAATTTAAGAAATCAGGACTCTCTAAGGAGAAATTGGCAGAAATAACCGGTGCCAAATTCATGTACGGCCATTGGTTCACAACAAATCAGTGGGTAATGATCGATTATGAGAATTATTCAAAAATTCAAAACTATTGCATAAATCATGGTATCGACTCTTTTAGAGACGCATACGAGAAGATCCGTAGAAAATACGACGATTTGAACATCTTTCAAAAAACCCTGTCTGATGAAGATAGATCTTCATGGGGGCAGTGGGCAATATGGGAGATTGAACCAGTAAAATCAAGAGATGGGCATCCTGCTGCATTCCCTGTTGAACTTCCCTCTCGTTTAATTAAGATGCATTCAAGAGAAGGAGACATAGTCATCGAACCTTTTGGAGGATCGGGAACCACACTCATCGCATGTGAGCAACTGGGGAGGGTCAACTATTCAATGGAGTTGGATCCAAGGTATTGCGATGTAATTATCAAGCGTTGGGAGAACCTCACAGGCGAAAAAGCCGAACTAATCTGCGAGGTAAAAGATGCATAACGAAGACAATCTCCGTCCGGTCAAAACCAAGGAAGAAGCAAGAATCCGAGGCGCAGCAGGAGGGAAGAAATCAGGAGAAGCACGCAGGAAGAAGAGAGAACTGCGTGAATCTCTCGAAATCCTCCTTCAGCTCCCCCTCAAACCCGGAGAAGTGACCGAACTCGACAACCTGTCCGATGTGTCCAAGGAAGCCCTCAAACAGGCGAACCTGTCAAGTCAGGACCTCATAACCATCGCTATGATCCGCGAAGCTACTAAGGGCAACGTGAGAGCCTACGAGACCATCCGTGACCAACTCGGTCAGAAACCCATAGAGAAGACCGAGGTCAAGATCGAGGGGGACATCGACCTCCAGCAGGCAGACATCGATGACCTCCTGAAATCAGTCAAGAAGCTGAAGAAATGACAACACAACGAGAGATCCTTGACCTCCTGGAGCGCATGCTCCTCACACGTCGCAATCTATACGACTATGTGAAGGAGGTCGTTCTCTCCCTTCCGAACTACACGGACGGATCGCATATCAAGCTGATGTGCGATACCATCCAATCCTTTTTAGAATCCGACAGGATGGGCTTAATCATCACAACACCGCCCAGGCACATGAAATCGACCATCTGTTCAGAATGCCTTCCAGCCTGGTTCATTTCCAACAATCCGCAGAGGGAGGTAATGATCGCGTCCTACAATCAGACACAGTCTAGGAAGATGGTCAGAGCCTGTCGCAGGAAGTTCGAGGAACACTGGCATCAGAGAGTATATCCTCGTCTTGAGTTCGTGACAGACACCGCAGACGAGTTCATGCTCAAGGGTAAGCAGAACGTCCGTCCCAACATAATCGGAGCAGGTATCGGGGCAGGTCTTACCGGAAGCGGAGCAGACCTCATCATCATTGACGATCCTATCAAGGACATGGAGGAAGCTACCTCCCCTGTCATCCGTGATAAGATTTATGATTGGTTTCTGTCGGTTGCTATGACACGTCTGTCCCCAGGCGGAAAGGTCCTGATCGTTATGACGAGATGGCATCATGATGACATCGTGGGGAAGGTACTGCAAGACAACCCCGACTCTTGGGATATGCTGCACCTCCCTGCAATCAGTGACACAGGCGAAGCCTTATGGCCTGAGCGTTTCTCGATAGATGCCCTCATGGACAAGAAGAGGATGCTCGGAAGCCGTGTCTTTGAAGCCCTGTATCAGGGCAGACCGACTCCGGCAGAAGGCGGACTGTTTAAGCAGGCATGGGTTCAATATTCCGCACCGTTCTCGGAAAGGGCAAGGCGTGTCCGCTATTGGGATAAGGCTGCAACTAAGGGAGGCGGAGATTGGACCGTAGGCGTTCTTATGGCAGAAGAGGACGGAAGATTCTGTATAGAGGACTTGGTTAAACTGCAGGGCTCATCCTACGAGGTAGAGCGCACAATCAAAGCAACGGCTGAGATGGATGGGTACAATGTAGGCATCCGCATGGAACAAGAGCCTGGATCGTCGGGAGTGGATGTGATAAACCACTACGCCAGAGAGGTCCTGATTGGCTATGACTTCCGTGCGGACAAGGTCACAGGTTCTAAGGAGTTAAGGGCTGGTTCGATGTCTGCAGCAATGGAATCGGGCAATCTGTTTTTTGTCCGTTCCCAATGGAACAGAGACCTAATATCAGAAATGATGGAGTTCCCATTAGGCGCACATGATGACCAGGTCGACAGTGCAAGCGGTGCATTCAGGGCATTGACACAGGATCAATCAAGCACCAACTTCTATCTGATTTAGATGTTTTTATATATAAATCGTTGAAAGAATCAATCCAACCATGGCCATTATTAATCTCTTCAAGAAGTCGGGAGGTCCGCAGAGAACTGTCTCGATAGAGGGAGAAGGGGATTTCGTCTCCCTTGCACCCTCCCAGACTTCTTCATCAATCAACCCCTACGTTTACAGATGCGCAGACCTCCGCGCCACATCAGTCTCTTCACTGACCCCTATCGTTTACAATAAAGAAGGAAATGCGGAGGACAACCATCCTATCAAGCTTTTAATGGACCGTCCGAACCCTGTCAACACTTGGAGCGAACTCTGTTATAATCTGGGGATTGACCTCGCCTATAAGGGCAATTATTACCTGTTGCCTGTCGAGACGATTAAAGGACCTGTTGAACTGTGGAGGGTTGACCCCGATAAGGTCTCAACCATGGGAACAGGAGACTTGTTCAAGCCCTTCGAGTATTGGACGATCAACACAGGGAGCAGTGTCATCTCTCTCCCTTATGGGAAGCTGCTCCACGGACACACCCAACTCGGCAGAGACGGAATAAAAGGAATAGCACCCTTGGAAGCTGCAGGTCTTTCAATCAAGAATCAGAATGATGCGCGTGAGTGGAACTCAGCGACACTGCAGAACGGTGCTAAGCCCTCAGTGGTCATCAGCGATCCCAACTTCATGACAGGCACACAGTTCGACGATTTCAAGAACAGGGTTCTTTCAGCATTTTCCGGAAGAAGGAACGCAGGCAGAATGATGGTCTTGGATGGGGGAAAGACCGCCACGCCTATAGGATTCACACCCCTCGACATGGACTTCTCCGCAGGTATTACAATCTCAGCAAGGGAGATCGCCATCGCTATGAGCATCCCTCCCGAAATGCTCGGAGACTCGGCCAACAAGACATATAGCAATATGCAGGAGTCAACCAGACAGTATGCGACGCACTTCGTAATCCCTACGGCTAATGAATTATTTTCACTTCTGACCAGATACTTCAATAAATGGTATCCAGACATCCGTGTCGGCTACGACCCAATGGAAATAGACGGAATGAAGGGGGATCAGACCAGCCTTATCACTGCACTTACTTCCGCCAACTACTTGACCATCAATGAGAAGCGTGCGATGTTGTCATACGATGAAGTAGAAGGCGGAGATGTGGTCCTTCAGCCACTCGGACAAGCCCCATTAAAGGAAGTGTCAACGGACATCGATTCACTCATAGCGACGGAAGAGACATGAGAATCACGATTCTCAATGAGAAATCAAAACGCGACAGAATCAACGCATCCAATGCGGTTGAGATTGTGCGCCAGCGTTATGAGAGGTATGCGAGACGGCAGTTCACAAGGATCCTGAACCGCACTTATAGGGACTTCATCGAGTTGGACAGAATCCCAACGGCTGAGGACATTGCCGAAATCATCAACCGCAACAATGTCCTGCAGCAGAACGCAATCGCCAAGATCGTTAACGGCATTTACCCTGAAGCATCGATGCTGGCAGTACCCGATGACCAGATAAGGAAGTCCGCTGACGGCATGGAGTACAAGTCCAGAGAAGATGAAGAACGCGAACTCCTTGAGAGATGGGTAAGGGACAATACCGGAACACTCATCCGAGACATGACCGCAGAGGACATGACCGAGGACCTTTGGTACATTAACCAGACCACGGTTGACCAGATCCGCAACGCAATACTTCAGGCGAACTATGATGCTAACCTATTCAAGGAATTGGTTCAGCAGATTATGCAGGAGACACCTGCAAGGGCTTACAGAATCGCAAGAACGGAAACGGCAAGGGCATCCAACGTCTCGATGAATATCGCCTCCGAGGTCTATTCATTCGGAAGGAAGATGACCAAGACATGGATCACAGTCGGAGGTCCTGCAGTGAGGTCAAGTCATCGTCAGATGGACGGAGTGACTATACCGAGGGAGCAGTCGTTCCTTGTTCCCAACCGCTACGGTGGTTTCGACATGATGGACTACCCTCTCGATTCCTCTCACGGTGCATCCGCAGGGAATGTCGTAAACTGCCGTTGCAGATGCTCATACTCCTACGTTGATTAGGTTTGCACCTTTTTATATATAAACTGCCAAAAAATAGTCCAATCCATGGGAATTAAGAGTCTCTACACGTTGGAGATAAAGTCCGCGGAGGGTAAAGCCCCTGGAGCCTTCGTTGGAGACCTCTCCGTTTACGGCAATATTGACGATGTCGGGGACATCGTTGAACCCGGTGCATTTGAGAAGTCACTGTCAGAAAAGAAAAGGTTTCCGTTGCTCTGGCAGCACGCCTCGAATGAGCCGATCGGCTACTTCGATGTATCGACAGATGATCTCCGCGCCTTATCCATTGACGGAATGATTCTAGTGAATGAAGTCCAGAAGGGAAAGGAAGCGGATGCACTTCTGAAGGCAGGAGTTGTCACAGGTCTCTCAATCGGCTATAATGTCCGTAAAGGAGGGTACTACTTCGACGAGGACGGAATCCGTCATCTTACAGATCTCGAACTGATGGAGGGATCTCTTGTCACATTCCCAGCCAACCGCCTCGCTCAGGCGCAGGCAAAGCAGAGGTTTAACGCCATGGCACAGAAGTCAAGATTCGCAGGATGTGGATTCCTTGCCAAGATGACCGATGAGGAAAGGGAGGAAGCCCTCCGTGAATTAGAGGATCTTGAAAAGGAGTCAGAGGACGAAAAACCCGAAGAAGAGACTGAGGAAGAGGAAGAGAAGACCGAGGAAGAAGAGGATTCCGAAGAAGAGGAAGAACTCGTCAAGTCCATCGGTGCGCTCAGAATGGAACTCAAGTCCTTTTATAAGAACACTGAAACCGCATAGGTTCTCGGAGGTATGAAATATGGAAGCAATATTGAAAGAATTCAAGGGACTCAAGGAGGACTTCACAGGATTCATGTCGGAGTCCGGCAAGAAAGCCTCCGAGATGGACCAACAGTTAAAACAGATGACCGATGCAATCGCTGAACTTCAGACAACTCAGTTCAAGTCAGCAGTTGCAGGAAGAAGCCCGAATGATGTCGCAGACATGGCAGAGATGATCCGCGCATTCAAGGAAGGAAACGCACCTGAATACAAATCAGTCGGATCGGTTGCGAACCCCTCAACAGGCGGTTATCTCGCAGCACCTGTATTCGTTAACAAGATCTTCTCAAAGCTTGACAACGCCAACCCTATCATGGCACACGCTGAGAACATCCAGATTGACGGAAACATCGCAATGCTCCCTCTTGAGATTGAGGAAGTAAAAGGAAACTGGGTCGGGGAACTTGAGCCTACACCTGCAGCAGCCTACAAGCTTGGAATGCTCAATGTTCCTGTCAACGAGTACGTTGCATCATTGGCAATCACAGAGACACTCCTTGAGGACTCCAACGTTGTCGGTATCGAGAACTACCTCGTAGAGAGGACATCGAAGGCATTCGACAAGGCAATCGGAAAGGCATTCGTTTCCGGAACAGGCGCAAATATGCCCAATGGAGTCTTTGTCAACCAGGAAATTCTTGCCAATGCAATCACATCATCCAATTCAGGCAAGATCGGAGCAAAGGACCTTCTCGATGCAATGAGCGGAGTACCCTCAGAGGCAATGTCTAACGCTAAATGGTTCATGTCAGCACAGACATTCTTCAAGATCGCAGCGACAATCATCGAGGACTCTTCAGTCATCCAGATGCCCACAGGTATCGGTCTCCCTGCAATGCTCTACGGTTACCCTGTCGTATTCATCGATGCACCTGAGATCAAGGCAGGAGAAGCACCCATTCTCTTCGGAGATATGTTCAACGCATACAAGGTAATCACAAGGAGAGGAATGACCTTCCAGCGCGACCCATACTCAAGGGGAGACCAGAGGCAGGTCGTTCTCAGGTTCAGCACCAGAATCGGAGGAGCAGTCGCTCAGCCCAGTTCACTGCAGGCACTCAAGGTCAAGGCATAAGGAGGGAGAGAAATGGCAAGAACAACACTCGGAACAGATCTCAAAGTCGTTAAGCTTGTATCAGGAACTGCCGTCGAAACTGCCGGATACGGCATCGTCACAATCGTTCTCGATGTCACTGATGCAGGCGGAGGAATCTCAGCAGTAACCTCCTCAAGGGACGGTATAACATACACCGCAGACTTCCTCATCGACAACACAGGCGCAGAGGTTGCAAGAGTCACATCCTCAACAGTCGGACAGACAGTCTGTCATGTCGCAGGCGGACCCACAACCTATAAGTTCACAATTGCGAACGCAACAGGATACGCACTGCTTTCAGAACCTGTCAGGCAGGCATAAAACAAGAGGGGAAATTCCCCTCTATTTTCTTCGTAGCTACTTTTTATATATAAATCCCCAAAAAGTCATCCATGCATGACCCTCTACTGCAGAATCAACAGACCTCCGTCTGACGTTATCGAGCCTCTGGACCTTCCGGATGTAAAATCGTACCTTTCCATGCGTGACGATGATGAAGTCTCGGATCCATTTCTGAGGGAATCGATAACCGTTGCGAGGTCTATGTTAGAGAACATCCTGCCGTTTTTCATCTGTCAAGGCACTGTCTCCGCAGACTGCTACCCATCCCATGCAGTCTCAGGGAAACAGAAGATCGCAGTAAAGGGTCTCCTCGATGACATCATCGAGATAACCGCAATGAGGGAGGGGAGAGATGAAGAATCCCTTGAGGGTCGTATCATCACGCCTGAATTAATCGAGGTGGACCTCGGAGAAGAGGAGTTCGACTGGATTCATATAAGATACACAGTCAGACCCGATCTTCTCGATGCGACCCTCTACAATGCCCTTCTTGTCATGATCCGTAACAGGTACGACAGAAGGACAGAGAATCCACTCACAGAGGAAGTCAGGCAGATGATCGCTCCCTACATAAGGGTCAATATCTGAGGGTATCATGAGAGCGATTGTAGCGACTACGCCTGAGAAACTGTCCTCTGCACTTGCAGCACTTCATAGGGATTGGGACGAAATCAGAGAGGATGCTCTGACAGGTGCGATTCTCTTCGGAGGATTCACGGAGGATGTTATCAAGAGGACACCCAAGTCAGAGTACAGGCGTTATAAGCACTTCCGTGGAGAGGAGATTGCAAGAAGGAAAGGGTATGGTATGCAGAGACTTCTCAAGTCCTTGCTTAAATCTGGACGTCCCGACATGAAGACCGATTTCGTTTACGAAAGACGTGCAGGGATGATGTCAATGGCAATCTCTTCCGATGTCGATTATGCTTATCGTGTTCATGAGGGCATAGGAATGCCCGGAGAGGGTCACTGGTGGGGATGGAACTGGGCCTTAAATTATGGATGGTCTACAGAGGACACAGGAAAGAAGTTCCTCGAATATCCGTGGGATGACAACCAATTCCGCACAGAGGACCAACCCCTCAAGAACATCGATGCACAACTCAAGGAGAGGGGTCTGTTATGATAGGAGACGTATGCGGAGACATCATCTCCCTCATAGAAGATGCAGGTCTGGGAGTCCACGGAGTTGATTTATTCAGCCGTGTCGATTTCGATTATAAAGGGGAACTCAGAGGCATCCTTGTGGAGAACCCTTCTCCCGGAACGATTCCCGATGTACTCACGGAGACGGACACCGTAGGGATTGACATCACAGTCTGCAAGGGGACAGGGGACAGAGGAAGAACCCAAACGACAGAGTTAGCCTTCCAGATTTTCAAGTTATTATCACTGAAAACAGACATCACTGTCAACGGCACGCTCTACCCATTAATCACTGCGGTTAATTCGCCTTACGAGATCAAGCGTGATGATCGTTATTATCGCGCTTTCAGAGTGGAAGTCACTCGCTATTATGGAGGAATACAATGAGGACAAAAGGAGACCTTTGCACATTATCGAAAAACGGACTATACGGAGGGTCATTGACAGAACTGTCCGACACCTCCTCAATCAATCAATCAGCCGAATCGGAATGCGGTTCTTTCACAATCGGGGAGATCGTGAACCTGGATCGTGCTTATTCATTCTCGGCCAAATTCAAGACTGTCAAATCAGAGAACGGAAGTCCTGCGGATTGGCTCAATACCGCAGGCATACCTGGGGACGGTTCGATTGAGACACCTTCCCCTTATCCGTATGCGTGCAGAGTGGCCTCGGATGAGTTCTTCAGGGCTGAGGGGGCTTACCTTAACACCTTAAACATAACCGCACCCTCATACGGTGCAGTATTGGAGATTTCCGCAGACTTCCTCTGCAAATCAATCGAATACACCGAGACAGGTTCTCTGGTGGCTAAACCGCAGGTCGCACCCTTCACTTATTCATCGAAGTGGGCCATGGACGGCACACCGATCAACGCAAAGAGTTGGACACTCTCAATAAACAACACATTGGCAACGGACGGAGACCTGATTGACGGTATCGCCTACTCACACACGGATGCAGTATCGACAGAGGTCGATATGTCGCTGGAGTTCACTATAACATCAACATCACACGATTGGGACTTCCTAAAACAGGCAGAGTCAAGGCAGGCAACCTCCCCGACCCATACGCTCACATGGTCGGACGGTATGCACGACTACACCGTAGTCGGCTGGCTGAATCCTATGACCTTCCCCACAAGGTCACAGGGAACGTATGACGAGACCATATCGTTTAAGGTCAAGTCCATATCCTACGAGGCAGTCTGATGCCCAAGACTTTTGTATATAGGGACACAGGGACGGCTGAAATCGTTCCAAGTTACTCGGTCATGGAATTGAACAAGGAACACCTAGTCCGTTATGTGTTCCGCACCGAGAAAGGGGACATCATTCTCCGCCATTTACCTTGGAGAATGAAACGCATTATAGACGAGGCCAGACTGAAGATATATCCTAACGTTCAGGAACTTCTTGAGAAAGTAGAGGACCTGAACCCCTATTTCATCGGCATACCGGAGGAAGAATGGATCCCGGAGAAAGTCAATGAATTGCAAGTCCTCTATGAGCAGTTACGTATCACTGATATGTATATTTTAGGCGTAGTTGAAGAACCACGCCTCGCCACTATGGAGGATGCTGACGCTCTTTACCAATCCCTCACAGAGACAGAGAGGGAGCAGTTGATGGTCTGCGTTCAGGCTTTATCGTCATCGGTCCAGCCCGAAACGGTGGACACCGTTGCGATGGAGATCGCACAGGCGAACGGATTACAGATTATCGATCCTTTGATGATGGAATTGCTCACAGTATCTCAGGCGAACTTCTACATGAACCGCATAAAGCTGGAGAATGAGCGCATCCGCCAGATCACAGGTCATCAGGTCAAGGAGGTCAGATGACGGACATATCTGCCCTTGTGCCTGACTTCAACACGGTGGCATCATCGACCAATGCAATAGTGTCGGGTATGAAGGGGCTGGGGATAGATTCCCAACCCTTACAGATCGCAGGCGCATCCCTGCAGATTTTTGCCGGAACGATGCAGGCAGTCGCTACAATCAGGACCTTTCTTGAAGCGAAGAAGTTAAAGGACACGGCTGAGGCCGTCGCATTAACGTCAGCGATGGCCGTCAATCCTCTCCTATGGCAGAACATCGCCATAGCAGGCACTGCTGCAGCGGTCACAGGAACAACGCTCTACGGCCTTCTGAGGCACTTCGACGTGTCTGGGAATCTCTCCAACCCTTCAGAGGCCAAGATGATAGGACAGTTAACAGGAAGGTTATAGAATGGCAGACAAGAACAGGGTCATTTCTTACACATTTCAATTAAAGGACAACGTGACAGGCACGGCCCAGAAGATGGAGTCGGCAACCAAGTCGGCAGACACTGCCGTGAAGAATCTCACGGCACAGGAACAGAACCTCCAGACACAGACACAGGTTGCCAATAACGAACTGCAGAAACAACAGTTAACGATCGTTACTCAGCTTACCTCTCTGATGGCACTGCAGTCCTCGGTATCGGCTATAACAGGCGGAATCAACGGATTGGGTATCGTATCGGATGAAACCGCCAAACAACTGCAGAAGGTCAATGCGGCCTTCTCACTGTTCACAGGCTCGATCCAGCTAATTACATCGCTTAAGGCGGTCATGTCCGCACTGAACCTCACAACCGCAGGATATGCCACGATCATGACCTATCTGACGGCTCTGAAGAATCCCCTCGCTATCGGTCTTATCGGTGCAGGGGTCGGTGCAGCTGCAGGGGTAGGGGCATACCTGCTCACACAGAATAACAATAGCACAAGCAACCAGACCTCCATCACGATCAATGACACCGCCAGCAATCAGGCGGTTGCACAGGAAGTATTCTACATACAGGGGGCTTTGAAATGATTACAGTTACATCTTCAGGTCTGGACCTGTCTCCGATAGTATGGAGGCACGAGTCCACATGGGTCTCGGCATTACAATACATACACCACACCGTACCGGGCGCGGTCAAAGGACCGACCTACATCACAGGTAAGGATAACGCCACATCGACCATAGAGGGCAGATGCCCAAGGACCTCGGAGAATGAGGCACTGTTGAATAGACTGATGGGGTCAACCGTTACTGTCAATGGGATAGGAACTCACACAGGCAAGGTTCTGAATGTTGTCGATACGGATCAGGGTGGGGAGAAGTGGATTTTCTTCCAGATGTCTGTGATGGAGGTATGAGATGGCCTCATATACTCACACAATAGTCACGCAGAATCCTGCATCGTCATACACGATTAACATGGAGGTCGGAGACTCGATCTCGGTTGCTCCTCCGAGTGGAGTCGTGGCATGGGGAATCTATGGAACATCTGTCAATGTGCCTGGATGTACTTATTCCTTGATTGTTGCTCCATCATGGGATTCTCAATTATACAGTCTATCTGGAACAGTAACTGCTGCAGGTACATACGCTTTAAAAATTTATTACCAGTACCGCACAAATCTCACTTCTAAGTACACACTGACATTAAATGTGAAATCTTCCACCCCTGCTCAGTACACCATCTCCTTCAACTCCAACGGAGGATCCTCCAATCCTTCATCCAAGACGGTCACGGCTGGACAGTCCATCACACTGCCCTCCCCAGGATCTAAATCAGGGTACACATTCAACGGATGGTATTCAGCAATCCGCAATACAGTCGTAGGGGGCTATGGAGATTCTTACACTCCATCAGGTTCAGAGGAGTTGACCGCAAGATGGACCGAGGTAGTCTACACCCATTATCTGTATTACGATGCTAACGGAGGAAGCGGTGCGCCTTCCACACAGTCGCACAACACATCATCAAACACGTCATACACCTTCACAATATCATCAACCACACCCTACCGCAGCGGCTTCGAGTTCCAGGGCTGGTCTACCTCCTCAAGCGCAACAAGTGCATCCTATCAGCCTGGGGGAACGATCTCAGTCAGTGCGAACTCGTACAAGACACTCTATGCCGTCTGGAAACAGGTCTATAACTATTCGTTATCCTTCAACGCAAACGGAGGAAGCGGTGCGCCTTCTACGGTATCGGAGAGTTCAACCAGCACCTCTCTGTACCTGTCGATTCCGACAGAAGTACCGACACGCACCAATTATGAGTTTTTAGGCTGGTCTGAAAGTTCAACGGCAACATCCGCATCCTATTCTGCCGGAAGCAGTGTCCGTCTGACTTCGTCAAGTCCGACCAAGGTACTCTATGCAGTCTGGAAACAGGTCTATAATTATTGGATTATCTTCAGCGCGAGGGATGGATATAACGAGACCACAGTCCCCTCTGTTCATGAGCAGTCCACGTCCACCTCTATCTATCTCACAATACCCGACACGATACCCACAAGAAGCGGATACGAGTTCGTGGGATGGGCAGAGGGCAGAGATGCCACTGAGGCGGAGTACTATGTGGGCAGTTCGGTCCATCTGACCTCCTCCGACACATCAATCACTCTATATGCGGTCTGGGCAAAGGTCTACACCTACACTCTGTCATTCAATGTCAACGGTGGAACAGGCGGACCCTCGACCATTACAAGGACCACGACAGATGAAGAGGTCAGCATCCAGATCCCTACAACAGAACCGACAAGGGACGGTTATGAGTTCTATGGGTGGTACTATGCGGATGCAGGCTATACCTACGATCCCGGAGAATACATCACACTGAGATACGATCAGAACCTGTCCGTAGTTCTTAAGGCGGATTGGAGGGAGATCATAGAGTTCTCCGTCACATTCAACGCCAATGGCGGAACAGGCGCACCGTCCAAGCTTTCGACACAGTCCACTTCAGGACCTCAGAACTTCACGATTCCGTGGACAGAACCCACAAGGGACGGTTATTATTTCCTCGGTTGGTCAACGTCATCAAGCGCAACAACTGCAGAGTACTACACCAACGACACCATCTCGGTTTATGCTGCATCGCCAGCCGTGACCCTCTATGCCGTCTGGCTGAAGTGGCACACCTATACCCTGTCATTCAACCTCAACGGAGGGGAAGGAAATGTCCCCGATGTAGTCATAGAGGACTATGAACTGAGAGGTCAGCCTATGGGCATTGAGATCCCCTATGGGGATTCCGATGTATCCAAGGCCGATTACTACCTCAAGGGATGGGGTAAGACCTCCACTGCATCCTCAGTCTATCAGCAGGGCGAACAGGTGGATGTATCCGCAGACTCAACCGTCACATTATACGCAATCTGGGAGCCGATAGTCTGGGAGTATGTGCTTTACTATGATGCCAACGGAGGAACAAATGCACCCTTTGACGATGTGGAGAATACGACCGCTTTGGAGTACACCTTCACGGTATCGTCGGAAGTACCCTCATTCAATGACTACGAGTTCCTTGGATGGCATACCGATAAGAACGCCTCCGTTCCCCTTTACAGGGCAGGCGATAGGATCACGATGACCAGAGGGGGCAGTACCGTCCTTTATGCCATCTATGTCTGGCCCACCTTTGAATTATGGTACGATGCCAATAAGGGAGACTTCGTTCCCTCTACCTCGGTAGTGATGCAGGAGTACAGAGGGCCACAGGACAGGCACTCATTCACAATCCTGGACACCGTGCCGGTAAGGGAAGGATATGAGTTCTTGGGATGGGGTACATCCAATAATACAAGGGAAGTATCCTATAAGGCAGGGGATTCTATCTCCATCCGTGCGGATGCGGTCATACGCATCTATGCGATATGGATGCTTTCTGAAGCTACCTATGACACACCGCAGGTAAGGGTCTACCGTGTCGTCAATGACTTGCTGACGTACAACGTCCACGCATATATCGACCTCACGGACATGCTTATCTCAGGCTATCTGCCGACTGTCTACAAGGCGATGAACAGGGCAGGTTATTTCTCCTTTGCAATCACGCACGATCCTGTCAATTCCATCCTTTCGGATGAGTACGAATGGAACGACGGCCAGAAGGCTGCATTGACATGGGGTCAGTATGTTGAGATTGTCTACAAGGATGTCGTAGTAGCTGAGGGATTCATCACAACGCTGCAGCTGAGGGATCACGACCTCTGGATAGAGTGTGCGGACAATCTTGCAGTGCTGGACAATATGGGCGTTACGTCTTCAAGGAATTACTATGACACAAGGACGGCAACGGCTACATTCAACGCACTGAGTGGAGGGGAGGCAAATGAGATCCTTGTCGATATTGCATCGATAAGGAATGCGGACGGATTGATCGAGCCTCCGATTTATTACAGGATTAACTTTGACGTTAAAATCACGGAATCAACTTCAGATAATGCACAGTTCGGGCTTATCGGAAGCGGAGTGCATATGGTCGAATGGACCACAGACTTCTCAACTCCATTCAGCGGAATAACGCTCAACTTCGGAATATATTCCACTCTATACGGACAGGCTACACCTGTCAGAATCTGGGTGCTGGACTCTTCCGGAAACACTGTCGCTTATGCAGTGCAGACAGTACCGAATCAGGAGAGGTCTACTGTATCTTTCGTGTTCGATACGCTCATATCTGAGGGAAAATACACGGTAAGGATTCAGCCCGATCCATCTATATCGTATGATTCGAGGTATTCATTCTACCTTAGATGTGTAGACGGTGCGCTTAATGGAACATCCGTCTGGTATGAGGACTCAACAGGAGAGGGGCAGACAATCGCAAGAACTCCCCTCGGAGTGATTAGAACAAATCCCTACAAGCAGGTCACAAACTACACTCTCAACGATTCCATAATATCCATTACAGGAATCGAAGAAGTGAGTGATTTGACCTCCGAAAAGGCTGCACTTGTCCAGCCATCTAACGATAGGGTTAGGATCTCATACTACACAGGAACAATCAACGCAGCAGAGATCATCGAGGACCTTCTCAGCATGTCTGACGGAGTTGTCGGAATATCCTACTACAACAAGCCTGTCCTCAACTACCCGGAGGTAACCCTCTTCAGAGTCGGAGGAATGCACTATCTGGACTATGTCAAGAAACTGCTGGACCTCACGAACACACAGGACAGACAGTTGGCAATCCATGTCACTAAGGGCATGCAGTACAAGGAAGCGATTCTGGGTCTTGCCGGTCAGCTTGGACTCCGTAAAAAATCTACGGATGCGCCTGATTTAGAGATTGTCTTCGGTTCTCTGAACCACGATGCGATTATGCTCAGTTTCACGCCTGAACTGTCCATGAAGAACAGACCGTCTCAGATAATGATGCGCGGAACGGTATCCAACAAGGGAGAGACGGAATCGAGGCCTGTCATAGCATGCCTGAAGAACCTTGACCTCTCTGCATCCAGAAAGCTTGTGACAGACAGAACCGTATCATCGAGTAATGCCCTCACAGTCAAGGACATGATAGCAGAACTCTGGTCACAACTCAAGCAGGACGAGAATGAATGGGGCGGAGAGATAGAGCTGTCTGGCATCCATGTGCTTTTCCATGAATCAGGCGATTACGCAGGATCGGGAAAGGTTCTCGGAATCACAGACATGAGGTACTTCACAGAGCCTAAGAATTTCGTTGTCCAAGACTACGAGATAGACTTCAATAAGATGACCACTAAGGCGAAACTGTCCACTGCCAGAGCCGTTTATTCCAACTCCATCAGTGAGACGGAGAGGATGATCTATTCTACTTCCGATGTGGTCTTCGGGGACTCGAAGACTACCCTCTATAACGGACAGTATGCCTTCCTGGACCTTACAAGGATAGGGCAGGATCTGAAACCCTCAGGCAATACTGCTCAGCTTATTGCATCGGGTACAGGCAGATCCGTACAGGCGGACACCTTCGAGGCTTATGTTCTTCCTGATGATTATGTCCTGTATTATCTGAAGTTCACGATAGGGGATGAAGATCTATCCTCGGAGAAATATGCAGGGGATACCGTGATGATAAACACAACACAGAACTCCCTCGGCAGTCATGCAGTGGATGTCTATGCCGGTCAAACTGTAATAATAAATATCCTGTCTGGACGTCAGTCTTAGGCAGGATACCAAACACACCTAACGGATTCGTCCGTTATCGTGTATTTGGTTGGCTTTTCAAAAGAAAAGGAATTAAGTCCTTTTTCAACGGACACAGTTTTCCAAGGGACATCCAGCCAATCCATATGATAAATGTCAACGTATCCATCAGCAGATGATACGACACTTATGGCAATACGGTCGCTTGGATAATCATAATACTCACGGACGGATACAAAAGCCTGACCGCTCGGAACATCCTCCTGTAAGGCACATACTGCCATCGCTCCGACAATGCCTGCAAGAAGTCCGCAGACTACCGCAATAGCGATAATCTGTTTCTGAGTACCATCCATGAATTTAGAAGGTACTTTTTATATATAAATCCCCAACAGAATAAATCGGGCATGCGATCGCTTAAAATACTCTATGATGAGGATTCGGGGTATATCTTCGCACCCGACCCACCCAAGGCGAACATCAACGACAACAATTCTTTAACGCTCAACTTTGAGGGACTGCCTACTGCAGACGTGCATGAGGTTCAGGTTCTTTACGGAGTGAAAGTGAGAGGAGAGGACGGATCATACCATCCTTATGCGGTCGTTGAGAACAACACAGTCAAGGTCAATCAGGCAGTTATGAATGCCTGCAATACAGGCATCCTTCCCATTTCCTTGAAGATCGTATATAACGACGGAACTGTCCTTGTATCGGTCAACTGCATAAATGTAAAGGTCACGGTTGTTCCCGACGGAGAAAGGGAACTGGCTGAGGCATTCCCACAGGAGATAATGACAAGGTCGAAATCATGGGAATGGATGCAGAATTGGAATTATGATGAGGGTGCGATTGCCGTCTACAACGGCACTATGTATCTGTCATTGGTTGATAAGAACAAGGGAACCGTTCCCGGAACGGATACATCCAAGTGGAGCGTTATCGGTGCAGGAGGCGGAGGCGGAGGATCTTCCGTTACAGTAGATGGTGCGCTGAGTTCTACGAGTGTCAATCCTGTGCAGAATAAGGTTATTACGGAGGAATTGGAGAAGAAACAGGTTGCTCTTGAAAGTGGGAAGACTATCAGAACTATTAACGGACAGTCACTCCTCGGAGAAGGAGACATCACGATACAGGGAGGGGGCAGTGTCAACGCCTTAATTCTTGACACAGACACAGGAGTCCTAAGAATTGAATCATCAGGCTCTGTATCTCCAGTCACGTTCACTATTACATACCAGATTAACGGTCACGGATCGCAGCCCCCTGCAGTAACAGGAGCGACGGCAGTCCCTAATCCCTTGCCCATTCTCAGTGAGACAGGATGGATATTTGACGGATGGTTTACAGATGCAGGATTGACAACGCCAGCAGTACCCGGTGCGCCTCTTATGTCCAATATTACACTTTATGCCAAGTGGACAGAATCTGAGGAGGAGACTGTTCTTGAATTTACCGCAAATGCTACTGCAGGATCAGACTTCAAGGGATATGCAATCGGCCCATACATTACCGAACGCATCCCGATAGGCACATCTTTTAAGATCCGTATTGAAACAGAGTGCTTTAACTCATCCATGATCTACTTCTCGCGTGAGGATGCCCCCTCATATCAGATGTTCAAGGACAATTGCCCCTCTAACGAGGACATTCCGTGCTATGCAGAATTTAACATAATCGGACTGACACTGAGAGTATTGGGTGCAAACATCACGAAGAGTGGACCGTTCACATTTAAGGTCATTCTGTAAGGGGGTTAAAAAATGGAAAATGTAATCAAATACATCGAAACCGACAAGGGAATGGCCGTTTTTGACTACCAGACTCTCGCAAATAAGCCTGATATAGAAAGCATAGAACATGAGTTCGTCGTGGATCTTGTCTCCTCATTTACCGATACTGTTTCAAAAGGCGCAGATTACAAGGGATACCTTGACGGAAAAGGAAGAGTTGATATTAGTCTCCCTTCCGGAACTGTCTTTGAGGTACTTCTTGAAACGGAAGCGTTCACAATGGCAGATCTGTATTATTCCACAAATGGAACTAGTTTCGGATCCTTGAAGGCCGATGTCCCCGCTAATGAAAGAATAAAACTGACGAGTGGAAATGACATCGTAAGTATCACGATTTTCGCAAAATCTGCGAACGTCAACGTAGGCGGAGAGTTCACAGTCAAGGTCATTCTCCCCAATAAGGACGGAATTGAGTATCAGGTCTCTCATTTACTTGTAGGCGATGCAGGGGACGGCATCCTGAACCTGAATCCGAGAGACGAGATGCTCCCTCTGATTATGAGTGCTAAGACTACATCGGGTCTGGGAAATGCATCCGCACGCAGCACCTGTCTCATGATTGCTCATTTCAGCGACATCCATGCAGATGTGGTCAATATGAAGAGAGTCGTAGAGTTCTGTGACGAGTACGATTCTTATGTCGATGTCATCATTTGTACAGGAGATATGGCAAGAGACAACGCCATTTCAGGAGGGGTAGAGGAGGATTATTCCTGGTGGGGAGAAGGCGGAGGAGATGGAGTTCTCTCCGTCATCGGAAACCATGACACCAATGTCGTGATTGACGGAGTGAGTCACTGGAGAGACTACGGAATGGTCAACACCTATAACAAGTACTTCGCACCCTATATCGGATCCTGGGGAGTAGTCCAGCCGGATAATGCTGCAGCCGAGGGGAAGTGCTACTATTACAAGGATTTTGCAACTCAGAAGGTCAGATTAATCGGATTAGACTGCATGTATTACAACGATACACAGAATGCATGGTTTGCGAGCGTTCTCGAAAGTGCGAGAACAAGCGGATACTCCGTGATCGTAATGGCTCATGGATTAGGTGCAAGCGGAGAACCTCTTGATTGCAATTTTACATCCATGACCGAGACAGGCGGAATGGTCATAGTAGATTCTGGAGAATGGAACTTCTGTGCAAATGTCCACGTCCGTATAGACGAGTTTATCACTGCAGGAGGCACTTTCATATGTTTCCTTGCAGGGCATTACCATGATGATATTATCGGAATGGTCAAGAATACTGTGAACCCTCAGTTGTACATCATGGCAGACTGTGCTGCCAGAAACGCCAGCAGTAATAACCGCGCATATCTTACAGGAACACGCATGCAGGACTCTTTCAATCTTGTGTCTGTTGACACCAAATTGAAACTTGTGAAAATTGTCAAAGTCGGAACACCGATGGATGTCTACATGAGGAAGAAGGGAAGTTTGTGCTATAACTACGGCACACATGAATTGGCATATAACCAGTGATTGGATTCGTCCCGATTTAAAAAAAATAAAAAGGGGGAACTAACGTTCCCCTTAAGAGGTTTTAATTATGAAGAACAAGAAGCCTAATACTAATAGTGCAAGAACGCACATAGCAATGACAACAATGTCATCTGTTCCGAGTGATGCCTCTTCAATCACTGTCTGAGAAGGTGCAGAAGGCAACATGGGAATTCCGCTTGAACCGTCATCTGTGGGGATTTCCTCATAGTATGCAACAAGTTCCACGTCTGAGTCTGTGACTGTGAACATATATCCGACAAGTGTTCCGTTATATGCCCATCCGACTGCGTTATATCCATCCATGGCTGGAAGTGCAGGGAGTACAACAGGCTGGCCTGCGATTGCAATGATGTTCTCGCTTGAGGAGAGGACATCGAATGAAATCGTATAGGACTGAGGTACGATTGAAGGATTGGAGTAATAACCTCCGTCTGCACCCTGGATAAATCCGACTTCCTCGAATGTGAAGGGGCTTGTGCTGAGAGTATATGTCTGGTTATCAAAGGATACTGTTTTAGCCGCATTCATCCATGCAAGAACGTCTGAACGATCTCCATTGGGATTGGTTACTGTATTGTTGGAGAAGGATGCGTTAGTGAATGTAACACTGGGTCCAGATCCGAATGTACCGAATGCATTCCCTCCTGTGTCATAGTCTGTGGAGGTTGCCTCAATGGTACAATCTGATACAGAACAGTCTGCGAAGGAGATTGATCCTTTGCCTGCACCGTTTCCGAATCCTGCGATACCTCCAGCATGTTCTCCTGTAATTTCGCAATTCTGGACAGAACATCCTATTATTTTGAGGTAATCATTATCATAAAATGCAGAGAAGTACCCATATAAACCTCCTGCATATTCAGAAGTTGTAATTTCAGAGTCAATCACGTGGCAGTTTGTAAGAGTTATTTTTCCACTGTCTATGGTTCCGATGAATGCACCTGCACCACTCTTCAACCAATCGGTTTCTGTGTTATTGACACTCATGTCAGAAATTGTAAGATTGGAGAAAGACATCGTCCAACCGTTGCAGAATGTTACGATCGGTTTGTTGAGTCCGATAATCTTGTGATACATTCCGTCAATGATTAAGTTTGAACCTCCATGCTGACCAGATGTGATCTCAGGGTAGGCAACTCCGCTCATATCAATATCATTTTTAAGAACGATTGAAACAGTTCCGACTGATGTCGGTACTTTGCTAATCTCGTCTATAAATTCTTGAGCGGTCGATACTTCAACAGGAGTCACAGGGTCAGCTGCATCCGACTCCCCCCCCCCCACGAAAGGCACTGCTAAGAGCATAGCCGTAAGGGCGAGGGCAAATATTGCGCTGAACTTAGATTTCATAGTTCGACCTCTAATAATATTTGTCTATATGTCTAAAAGGGTACTAAAAGGTTACTCTGAAAAACGGATGTCGCAAGATTCCCCTTTTATAGATACCTTTATACATATATCAACAATCTTTCATTCATGTTCGAGCAGAAACTGAAAACCTTTGTCAGCCGCATCGATATGATGCGTCCAAGCATCCAGACGGAAGAGGCAACAAAGACCTCCCTTATCATGCCTTTCTTCTCGATGCTCGGTTATGACGTTTTCAACCCTCTGGAATTCGTTCCGGAATACACCGCAGACGTGGGAATCAAGAAAGGGGAAAAGGTGGACTACGCCATTATCATCAACGATGAGCCCACCATCCTCATTGAAGCCAAATGCATCACTGAGAAGTTGGACAAGCACGGCTCACAGTTATTCCGCTACTTCGGAACAACTAAGGCGAAGTTCGGAATCCTCACAAACGGAATAGAATACAAGTTCTTTACAGACCTTGAAGCACCGAATAAGATGGACTCCTCCCCATTCCTCACAATCAATCTTGCAGACCTCAGGGACCAGGACATCGCAGAGATCAAGAAGTTCGAGAAGGCCTCCTTCGATGTTGACAACATCCTCAAAACCGCCAGCGATCTGAAGTATGTCGGAGCAATCAACAAGGTCCTTAAGAGCGAGTTCACGGATCCGTCCGATGACTTTGTCAGAGGCCTTCTGAGAAGAGGCCTCTACGAGGACAGGATAACGCAGGCCGTTCTTGACAAATTCAAGCCTATCGTTAAGAAGTCAATCGCTCAGTACATGACCGATCAGATTAACAGTAGGTTAAAATCTGCAATGTCCGCAGACGGAGACCATTCCGTTGATGCAGTTCCCGAAGAAGAACAGGGACCCACAATCAACACCACTGAAGAGGAGATGCAGTCCTACTACATTGTGAAGTCCTTACTGTGCAAGGACATCGAAATGAGCAGGCTGAAGTTCAAGGACACCTTCGATTATTTCGGAATCCTTGTCGATGGTAAAGTAACGAAATGGGTCTGCCGTGTCTATCTCAAGAAGAATGTCAGATTCGTGGTCATTCCCGAAGGGGATGAACACAAGAGATACGACATCAAGACCATCGATGACATTTACACATTGGCCGAGCCTTTGAAGAAGAGGGTCGCAGAACTCATTTAAGCGGAGGAATCCCTCCGCTACCCATCTTTTTGTATCAAGTTTTTCCATTTAAATACCCTCCCCGATTTTTCACATGCCCAATAGGGCAGGAGGGCCAACATGAATTATTGGCCACAACCAAACACCGGAGGAAGAACAGAAATGGATTACAATTCGGGCTTGCTGGCAGGAATGCTCAGCAACAGAGGAATAGATCCGGGAGTGGTAGCACTCCTGGAAAGGAATGGGAACTCAGGCGCATTCGGAGGAGGGGACGGAGGACTTCTGACCCTTCTTTTCCTTGTCCTTCTCTTAGGCGGAGGCGGAGCAGGATTCGGAGGCGGAGGAGGCGGATATGTCAACGCACAGAACTCACAGCTCCTCTTCGATGCCATTGCAGGAAACAACGCAGCAATACAGAACCTTGCCACAAACCTCAACTGTTCATGTGGACAGATCCAGTCCGCTATCTGTGCAGTTGACAAGGAGATCGCAGTATCCAACGGATCAATCATTTCCGCGATTCAGTCATGCTGCTGCAACCTGCAGGGAAAGATTGACTCAACCTCATGCGCAACCAACCTCAACATAGAGAGAGGGTTCAACGGAATCAGCAACGGTATTTCCAACCTCGGCTATACCATCCAGTCTCAGTTCTGCAACCAGAACAGCCTCCTTCTTGAGAAGTTCAATGCGATTGAACAGAGGGAGTTGCAGCACGAGAACCAGAGACTCAGGGACAGATTGGAAGACCAGAGAGTCAACGCTCAGACCGCAATCCTCCTCAACGCCATCAACGGAGGCAGAACCGTATCGGGTACGCTTGACACCACGAAGTCGGAGGCCAAGCGGTCTTAGGAAGACAATGTCATAAATCAACTCCTTGGCTCACAGAACGACATGGCTACGATCCGACTTGATTGGAAGACCAGAGAGTCAACGCTCAGACCGCAATCCTCCTCAACGCCATCAACGGAGGCAGAACCGTATCGGGTACGCTTGACACCACG
>JAZQKF010000102.1:0-6398 GCA_045542015.1 Acutalibacteraceae bacterium | reverse complement strand
CGACCCGCACCGTACGGTGCGGGTCGTTTCTCTTTGTGTCGGGACAAAATTAAGGTGAGTATGCTATCAGTAGGCGCCGAAATCATAGTCACCCTTGGGGTTGTACAGAATATACCCTTTACAGCCGCCCTCGGTGCAGCCGTTCATTTCCGCCTTGACCTGGGCGGAGGAATAGCCCTCCACCTGCAGCCAGGGGGTGATGGCGGGGGCGTCATCCTTCAGCACCTTGGTCAGCAGGATCATCTGGGATACCAGCGCCTTGACGGTGGGCTGCAGGGTGTCGGGGGTGTTGTCCACGGTGGAGCTGCCCACCTCGATCCGCGCAGGCAGCTGAGAGGGCAGGATGGTGGGGGACAGCATATCCGCGCCAAAGGTGCGGGGGTTGCTGCCGTAGCCCTGGGTAGCGGTGCCGAGAGCGCTCTCGGCGGTGCAGGACAGCATCACGGGACAGTCGTCGCCCAGGGCGTCGCGGGTCTTGGATACGAACAGGGTCAGGGCATCCTCCTCGGCCATGGTGCCCCTATCCGCGCCAAAGTCGGCGGAGCTGATCTGGGAGGGGAAGCGGACGCTGTCCAGCATCACCGCGCCGGCGCCCAGCTTCTTCAGCTCGGTGGCCAGAGAGATGATGTAGGCGTGGGCATCATTATCGTAGGGGTTCAGCCACGCCTTGCCCCCTTTTTGCGGGTTAGCGTCGTACCACACCCAGCCGGCGTTGTCCTTATGCCCGATGCGGGCGCTGGGCAGTGCTTTGGCGCCCAGATGATCGCGGAAGGCGTGCAGGCGGGGGATGGGGGTCAGACCCGCATCCTGGATGGTGGCAAACAGATCCTTCAGCTCCTGCTTGCTCAGGGCGTCCTCGGTATAGCTGTTCACCGTCTGCGCCGTGTCGGAGGAGAACCGATAATACAGCCGTCCCTCGGTGTCCTTGAGATCAAAGATAACCGCATTGAATCCCGCATCCGCCGCGGCGGAGAGGGTGTCGGACAGGTGTATGTCGGTGAGATCCGAAAAGGGGAGATAGAAGCCGCGCACCGCGGACAGCGCCGTGGGCGCCTGGGGCTTGGCGGTGGTGGTCGTGGTAGTCTCGGCGGGCTGTGTGGCGGCGGGCACGTCCTCGGGGACGGGAGCGGTGGCAGGCCGCTCGCTCAGCCATTTGGCGCCGAAGAAGCCGACCCCCACAATGGCGATAGCCGCCAATCCCCAGCCCAGTATCTTGAGCAGAGGGTTGCGCTTGCGGAATACGTCGCGCTTACCTCGATTGAGTTTCATTCGCATAAGCCAGCCTCCTGAATTATACCAGAGAATAGCCGGTGAAGCCCATCAGAGCCAGAGCCAGCAGACCCACGTACACCAGCGTAGAGGGCATACCGCGGAAGGCCTCCGGCATATCGGGGTTATCCATCCGCTCGATGCCCTCGGCGGTCAGCCAGGTCAGCAGACCGAAGCTCAGTGCCGAGCCGATGGCCAGACCCACGTTGCCGCCCAGACCGGCGGGGAAGTATAGGTTGCACACCAGGGCGATGCCGGTGACCAGGTTGTTAAAGGCGGCCATAGGCAGCATACGGGATATGCGACCGTAGAAATTGGGGGCCAGCCACTGCAGCAGCAGGGTGGCCGCTATGTACAGCACAACCGTGATGCCGATGATCATCACCGGACGCCAGTAGTTCTGTATGACGGTGCCGAACAGCCGATCCAGCGGATAGGCGATCACCACCGTCAGGGTGGAGAACACCGCCAGAATGCCGCTGAACAGCCAGATATTCTTCGGCTTGCGGACCATATGCAGCATCACGGAGGAGCCGAAGCCGGTGGTGAGTATCACGTTCTGCAACAGGGCGACCGTGACGAAAAAGGAGATCATATCACTAAGTTCGGACCATACGGCGTCAAAGAACTCACTCATCGGTCACAACCTCCTCTCTCTTACGGAAGAAAGCGGAAATGCGCTGGCGGGACCACTGCAACAGAGCCGCCATAAAGCCCAGCAGAATAAAGGCAAAGAAGGAATAGGAGGCGGCGGGGATGGTGACGATACCCTCCACCGCATTACCCCACACGGTGCCGTAGATGGCCAGCTCACGCAGCAGGGAGATGATGCAGATGACCATGCCGAAGCCCACGGTGCTGCCCAGGGCGTCGATCACCGTGGCGATGGGATTAACGATGGAGGAGAAGCCGACGCTGCGGGTATACAGCAGGTTCACCGCCATCAGCGGGATGTACAGATACAGCTGTGCGTACAGCTCGGTGGACAGATAGCGGTCGGTCACCATAGCGGTGACCGCCAGCAGACCGGAGGCCAGCACCACGTAGATGGCGGGGCGCAGCCACTTGGGCAGCCAGTTACCCACCAGGGCGATGATCAGGCTCAGGGGAATCAGCACCACGGCGGTGCAGACGGTCAGCGCCACGCCCTTTTGCAGGGTGTTGCCGGCGGCAATAATGGGGCACAGACCCAGCGCCTGAATCAGCACGATGTTGTTGGTGACGGCGTTCTCCACGAACAGCTGGGTGTTGCGCCATACACGGCGGCGGGTGCGGTCGCGGTTATTCATACGCCTTCACCTCCTTACGGATGCGGAGCTTGCGGGTGAGCCAGTGCCAGAAGTGCCAGCTCCAGCGGTCGATGATGGGGGACAGAACGTTCATCATCAGAATGGCGTAGCAGCAGCCGGCCTGTGCCTGACCGATGTGCTGCAGCAGCATCACCAGGCAGGCGGCAAAGATGCCGTACCACAGCCGACCCAGCCAGAAGCGGGGGGTGGTGACGGGGTCATTGAGCAGGAACACGCCGGTGAAGATCACGTAGCCGGAGCACAGCTGGGTGAGCATATTGAAGGTGGGGTTCATCACCGCCACGGGGAAGGCCCAAGCCAGCATCACACAGGTAGCGAAGTAGGGAAGCACCACCCACGCAGAGGCGGTGCGGCGCACCAGCAGATAGGCCGCAAAGGCCAGCAGGATCAGGGCGGCTGTACCGCCGATGGGACCGGCGAAATCGCCCAGCAGCAGGCTCATCGCCCGCAGAGAGGGGGCGGCACCGCTGCGCAGCTGCTCTGCCAGCGAGGGGGCGGTGACCACGCTGTCCGCGATGGACAGATCCAGCGGCAACGGGGTGTTGGACAGGGCGGGATAGGTAAACATCTGCTCCGGGAAGCAGGTGGTGACCAGCGCCAGGCCGGCGGCGGCGGGATTAAACACGTTGCGTCCGGTGCCGCCGAAGGGAGCCTTCGCCACCAGGATGGCAAAGGCGGCGGCCACCATAGGAACCCAGTAGTCCGCCATGGGGGACATTACCAGACCCACCAGCAGACCGGTGACGGCGGCGGTGCCGTCCATCGCCGTGCGCAGGGGGCGGCGGCGCAGAATGCAGCACAGCGCCTCGCACAACAGGGCGGCGGCGATGCCTGCCAGTACCAATAGAATGGGGCGCAGACCGTAGTTTACATAGGCGAAAACGCCCAGGGGGATGATGGCCAACATCACGTCGAACACCATCTTGCCGTGGCTGGATTCGGTGCGGATATGGGGTGCTTTCATCTTACTCATTGTCATCCTCCCCCCAGCTCAGGAATACGGTTCCCTTGGTCTGACCGGCCTGCAGAACCTCGCCCACCACGTCGCGCCCGGCGGGGCATACGTAGGAGCAGGCGGCGCACCCGTCACAGTCAGTGGGGGACAGGTGCATCAGGCGCTCGTAGTGCATATTCTCGCTACGGCGCACGATCTCATAGGGCAGCAGACCTGCGTGGCACACCTCGGCGCAACGACCGCAGCCGATGCAGGGATCGGCGGGACGCGGCTGCTTCGGCTCCATAGCCAGCAGGGTGGTGATGCCCGGCAACAGCGGGGTGCCGGGGTCGTCACAGGGGATGCCCACCATGGCGTCACCCAGCACGATGCGGTAGCCCTTTTCGGGCTGGCAGGCCTCCAGCAGCTCCCGCACGGGGGTGCCGAAGGGCACCAGCAGGTTGCGGGGTGCCGGCACGGCGTCACCGGCGACGGTGACGATGGCGGCGGTGTGACGGCGTCCCTGCTTGATGGCGCGTCCCAGCGCCAGGCAGGCCTGAATGCCGATGCGATACACCTCGGCGTTGCCGTCCGCAAATACGGTGACGGGATATTCGTCACCTACGGTATAAACGTTGACGCGACCGATGGCCCGCTTAAGGGTGCGGCGGCGCCGCTTGGGCAGCATGGTGGCGATATGATAGCGGGTGAAACGGATGGCGCGGGCGGCCATCTGCAGACCGAACAGCGCCAGCTTGGGTTGCTCCATCAGCACTGCCCAGGCGGAGGAGCCGTAGACGTCGTTCTCGGTGGCGTCCGCCACCAGAATGGAGCCCAGCGCCGCCAGATCCTTCTCCGGCAGCACCCATTGCTGCAGCTTCTCCCATAGGGGGACGCCGTCCAGCTCGTCGTAGATGGCGGCCTCGCGGGCGATATTCAGAATGATCTCGGGGGTCAGCTCCTCCTCCGGTATCACCGGCAGAGGGTCGGCGACCCCATCGCCTACGGCGGTAATATCGGCGCACAGCAGAGAGCCGTACAGGGGATGCTGGATCACCACAGAGCCCTCCACCTGACCGGTCACCGTGGCAAAGACGGGGGTATCGTCGGTGCAGCACAGGGTATCGCCGCAGGTGACGGCGCCGTCATCCGACAGGGTCAGCTGCGGCTGCTCGCCGCCGGCGGGAGCCAGCGGCACCCGCACACCGGACACCGGCAGCTCTTCAATGCCGTGCTCCAGGGCTTTTCCTTTTTGGAAGGGCAGTACCACGCCCCGTAGGAACAGTTGCATACACTCACACCTTTCTGTGTGTTGGCGGATATTATTCCCGCCAGTAAGTTCCGATTGATTTTAGTCGCTTTGTTTCGTTATGATGAGAGTAGCCTATACGGAAATGAGGGGATGCTGTGATAATCGAACCCATAAACGGAGGTCGCCTACGGGTGTGGCTGAATCAACGGGAGGTCCGCCGCTGCCGTCTGGATCGGGAGCACTGCGACCGACGCGCGGTGCGCCGTCTGGTGCGCCACGTTCTGACTCAGGGCGGCTATGAGCCGTCCAGGGGGACGGTGGCGGAGATGATACCCGTGGCAGACGGGTGGGTGCTGTTGGTCAGCCCCCACACGGCGCGGTCGGATAGTGCCGCGGTGTATTGGTTTGAGGATGAGCAGGCGCTCTCGGCATTCCTCCCGCGGTGGGAGGGGATGGAGCGCGCCCCCTCCTGCGCCCTGTACGGACTGGAGGACGGCTATGCCCTGACAGTATACGGAGACGATCCTCTGACCCCTCACGGGAACGGTCTGTTGGAGGAATACGCCCGTCTATGGGGCAGGGGAGAGCCGCTGAGCGCCCACGTGGCCGAATACGGTCAGCTGTTGCAGGCGGGGTATCTCACAGCCGATGGACCCCGTCCACCAGCTGAGCAGGGTTACGGGAATTGAACAGGGCACTGCCTATGACCGCGATGTCCGCGCCCGCCTCGGCGGCGGTGACGGCGGTGGCGGCGTTGATGCCGCCGTCCACCTGAACGGTCACGTTCAGTCCGCGGCGTTGGATCTCCTGCTTGAGAGCGGTCACCTTAGGCATCATATCCGCCATAAAGGATTGCCCGCCGAAGCCGGGCTCCACCGTCATCACCAGCACCATATCCACCATATCCAGATAGGGAAAGGCCTCCTCGGCAGGAGTGGCGGGCTTGAGGGTGACGGCGGCTTGCTTGCCGCTGTCGCGGATATCCTGCAGGGTGTCGGCGATGGGGTCGGCACACTCCAGGTGGATGTTGATCAGGTCGGCGCCTGCCGCCACAAAGGCGGGGATCAGCCGACGGGGATACTGCATCATCAGATGCACGTCAAAGGGCAGACGGGTATGGGGGCGCAGAGCCGCGATCACCGCAGGACCAAAGCTGAGATTCGGCACAAATACGCCGTCCATCACGTCCAGATGCACCATATCCGCGCCGCAGTTCTGTACAAATTGCAGTTCCTCCGCACCGTGGGCAAAGTCGCAGGTGAGGATGGAGGGGGATACTTTCATGGCTATGACCCCTTTCCAATAGATTAGGGTAGAGCGACAAATCCGAACTCCGTTTTAGGAAGATGGATTTGTTGCTCTATCTTCGTTAAAATACTCGCAAATGCATACAGCATTTGCTGTGTTTTGTGCCTTGATAGAACAAAAATCCTTTCTTCCTAAAATCTGCGACCTGAAAGCGAGCAGATTTTGAGTGGTTTTTATTCTATTTGGGCGATGAAAGGCTGTATGCCTTTCGAGAACAAATAGGGTGAAAAGCGCCAAAATCCGCCGCTTTAAGGCGGGTTCGGATTTGTTGCTCTACCCTAAGGTTACGTAAATATATTACTGTATTTTCAGTGAAAAATCAAGT
>JAZQKF010000101.1:0-3260 GCA_045542015.1 Acutalibacteraceae bacterium | reverse complement strand
TTGGTCACTAGGGTTATCCGGTTGTCTTCATCATAGGCATAGTGGGTCGTTCGCTTGCTGCCGTTGATGGTCTCTGCCACGGAGGTCAGGTTATTGACATTGTCGAAGCCATATTCAACGCTGTGGGTATTGCTGCCGCTTATTTCTACGTACTTCATCAGGCACCGAGGAGAGACCAAGGGGACAGTGGGACTATCCCCTTGCGCGGATGGAGTAACACGTACCTCCGTCCCCTCGTGCTAGAGCGCCGACAACGACGCTCTACTTGTCATGCCATTTTTGTGGTAGTAACTTTTACTGCATCATTCTGAAATTGGAACTTGACTTTTAATAGTTAGTCTGTGTTATGCCCTGTGTTATTCAGCCTTTCCAAATCAACGTGCCATTGGCGCATTTTCTCCAGAAACTCTGCTTCGTGGATCTCATAGTGGCGGCCCTGGTAGATTATTGGGCCAAAGAGGCCTTTGGTGTTTGGGTCGGAGATGTAGAAGTTGAAATAAATGTAGGACCAGGGATGAAGGATATTATAAAACAGAGGCTTGACCCATCTGGGCTTATGCACCTGGTAGGGTGCATAAGCTACGTACTTTTGATAGGGACAGTCACCGGATTTTACCAGTGAAAACTGTGGATACCGTTCTACCCTTTTGGTCTTTAGATCATCCCAGCAGTAGTGCTTCCGAAACCACAGGAAGCAAACGGTACACCCTTCGGCATCCAAAATAAACGTCCGCCCATAGGAAACTGCAAATGCCAGTAGATACAAAAAAAGCGGAGAATGCAACAGTAAAAATGTCTGAATAGGCATCTGGAGGCCAAACCGGTACAGCACTGCTAAAAATGCCATTCCCACCCAAGTAACGATCATTTTAAACAGATAATCTTTATCTCTTTTAATTGTCATCGGTGTACCTCACGGAATCTCAACGTAGCAATATATTCTAGTCTCACCATCTAACATATATCCAGGAATGCTGCAGTTTTTGTGCACTGTATACATTGCGCCGTTCCATATTCTATAACTTTGATTATATTGCAGTCTATTTACGATACTCATCGTCGTAGTTCCAGTGCTCGTATGCTGTTTCGGTGCAAGTATGGAGGAAGCCACTTTACTGGTGCCTGCAGATATGAAACTATTTGCTACACCAAAGATCACATCTGCAGTTGCTTCTACACCTTCTTCTATCACAAGATTAGCAACTTTAGAGAAGTTGCCGACTGTAACTACTGTTGAAAGAAAAGATGCCGTTCCAGTAATGAGTGCCCCTGCTACGTTTCTGTCATCCCTATATGACATTACACCGTCATAAACGCCACTAACAGCACCACTTGCTACTGTCCAGCCTCCACCCAATGTCCCGATTGCACCACAAAATGCCGAAACTCCTGCATCCAACCATGTGAATTTCTCGCCAGTAGCCCAGGAAACTAGCCAAGATGTTAAGGCATTCATAGTAGCACCTCCTGCCATCGCTAAAACCGCTCTCCAATCACACCCGGAAGCATCTATACGCATCACAGGATTATTACCGCAGTACGCAAACATATTGCTTCCGAGTATGCCCTGGCCGGTGCTGGCCAACCCATCCGCATTGATAAATCTTCCCAGTTCGGGGTTATAGTAGCGACTCTGGAGGTAGTACAGCTCTGTCTCTACATCGTAAACATAGCCACGGTAGCGGAGGGGGTTGTAGAGGCCTACGGTGTTTGCCGCATCGCCGGTGGTGGAGATGAGGTTGCCCCAGGCGTTGTAGGTGTAGCGGACTACCTGGGTACCGGTGTTGTCCAGGATGGTGACAACGTCGCCCTGGAGGTTGGTGATATAGTAGTAGTCGGTGCCGTCATAAGTCAGGGAGATGGGGGTTCCGGAGGCGTTGTAGGTGAAGGTGAGGGTGTGGCCGTCTACCGTCATTCGGGTCAGCTGATCGCCCAGATAGGTGTAGCGGTAGTCCTTGCTGCCGTTGGTGCGACGAATTCGGAGACCGTCCACATTGTAGCTGTACTGCCAGGTCTCGCCGGTCTTTGCCATAGAGGCCAGTTGTCTGCCGTGCTGCCAGGTGTAAGTCCAGGTGCCGTCGTTCAGGGGGTTGCCCACACCATCGTAGGTGATTGCGACACCGTTGTAGGCGGTCAGCAGATCGCCCCACTGGGTATTGGTGTAGGCATAGCCCACGTCTTCCGTCCGGTTGGCTACGTTCGGGGTGCCGGCGGTGTAGGGGTAGACCTCCCGGCGGAGGATGTTGCCGGCATCATCATAGGTCCAGAGGGTGGTGGTGCCTGTTTCTCGGGAATCCTCACGGATCAGCTGATCTGCAGTATCGTACTTATAGCGGATGGTCTTGTTATCAGTATTTACATAGAAGAGATTGCCGCTGTTGTTATAGAGGTAGCCAACGGTGCTATTGTAATTGTCACCGCTGTAAATCAGCTGGAAGGGCAGCGCTGTGGATGCTCCGTCGGAGGTAGTGGTATAATTGACGGTCTGGGTCAGCAGCGTCTGGCCGTTGTGCTTGGTGGTCTTGGTGCCTACTCTCCCCAGAGTGTCATAGGTGTAGCTTTCCCCGGCATTGCCGCCGGTGACCGTTTCGATGCGGTTATCGTCATCGTAGGTATAGCTGGTGGTTCGCTTGGTGCCGTTGATGGTCTCCACCAGGGCGGTAAGGTTGTTGATGTTATCGAACTCGTAGCCGACACTATGGGTAATGCCGCCGCCCTTTTCTACGTACTTCATCAGACGGTCTGTGAAGTCGTAGTAGTAGGTGGTGGTGATGGCACTCTGGGAATCGTACACCGTGGCCAGGGTAGCGGAGTTGTCGTATTTATAGGTTACATAGGCTCCATTTTCATAGGCTTGCTTTGTGACCTTGCCCTGGGTATCGTAGGTATAGGTAACATGGTCACCATTGCCATAGGTGAGCTTTTGCAGACGGTTTGTGCCGCTTTCGTAGGTATAGGATGCCAGGGTCTGCTGGCCCACCTTGATGCTGCTTCTCAGGGCGAAATCTCCGTAGGCAAAGTTGTAGGTGGTACTGCCGGTCTGGATGGACATGAGCAGATCATTGGTATAGGTATACTTTGCGGAAAGGGACAGGTCTGTATCGGTGGTCAGTGCGGCCTGCGACAGGCGGTACATGGAATCATAGGTATATTCCGTTCTGGTATCCGCTGTATCATCGGGATACTGAATCCACTCCAACACATTGGTATTTGCGTTGTAGCCGTAGGTGGTCTTGTAACCCCGGGCATCCGTTGTATAA
>JAZQKF010000100.1:0-12412 GCA_045542015.1 Acutalibacteraceae bacterium | reverse complement strand
CCGTGAGCCTCCGCACGGCTTACAGCGATTGGACCGCACAGAACGAGCGTTACAGTATCCTCAAGGACTACTACCTCGGGAACCACGATTTCAGCAAGTCCCACGAGGACGGTAATAAGATTGTGGCCAATTTCTGCAACTACATCCCGAAAGCATTGAGGGGGTACATGTTCGGCAACAAACCTCGGTACGTGTGCGCCGAGGGTGATGCACAGGCGAAGGCCATCCTCGACCTCTTTGACCTGCAGGACAAGTGGCTTATCGACTCCATGATCGGATTGGACATGTCCATCTACGGCAAGGCATTCGAGCTGGTCTACATCCCCGAGGGCAAGACCGAACCCAATTCCGTGGTCATCCCTCCGCAGGATGCGTTCGTGGTCTACGACGGGAGCATGGAGAAGGATTCCGTATTCGGAGCAGTCCGCTTCGCATACAAGGACGATAAAGGCCAGACAAAATACCGTCTCTCAGTCTACGACCGTACAAATTTTATGACATGGGAATCCGGAAGCGATAATCAATGGATCCTCATGGGCGAACCCGTGCCCCACGGTTTCGGACGTGTGCCCCTCATAGAGTACAAGAACAACCGTGAGATGACTGGCGACTTCGAACCCATCCTCGACCTGCAGGACGCCTACAACTCGGTCCTGAGCGATAGGCAGGACGATAAGGATGCTTTCGCCTCCGCCATGCTCATGATTCAAGGTTCGGTCCTCGGATCGACACCCGAAGAGATGGAGGATGGGTCCAGATTCATCAAGAAGCACAGGATCCTCCAGGTGGACGAGGACACCATAGTCCAGTGGCTCACCAAGACCCTGGACGAGGCAGGCACGCAGATCCTGCAGGACCAACTCGCGAAGGATATCCACAAGTTCGCCATGGTGCCCGACCTGAGTGATGAGGCGTTCGCAGGCAACGCATCCGGGGTCGCCATGGCTTACAAGCTCTTCGGTACCGACCAGATGGTCGCCGAGAAGACAGCCCAGTTCAGGAGGGGATTCACACGCAGATGCAAGCTCTACGACTGGAGGATGCACAACCCCTCGAACAACCCTAACTACGAGCCTGTCGCCGACATCAAGGCCATGACCATCGAGTTCATCCTCAACACCCCGCAGGATTTGACCTACATGGCCACCGCATTGCCCACGCTTACCTCCGCCAAGATCATCAGCCGCTACACCGCAAGGAAAGAGCTGGCCATGGTCGATGACCCCGAAGAGGAGGAGAAGCGCGTTCAGAGCGAATCCGAGGCCGACATGGAGGCCAGCCGTCAGGAGTACGACTACGATCCCATAGACGAGGCCATGAGGCAGGACGATGCAGAAGAGAAGCCCGCCGAGGCCGACCAGTGACGAGGACTTCGCCTCCCTTTCGTACAGGTCGAGGGAGGCGGGTCTGTCCCGTATGCTGTACCGGTTCGGGAAGCGGTTCATCGACAGCACCCTCGGGGACGTCATGCAGATGCTCGAAAGGGCAGACGTCCCCGGCAGGGACATCCGCCAGATTCTCTACCAGCCTGCGGACACGCTCAGCCTGCTCAGGCTGGTCGAGCTCGCCGACTCGGTGCATCCCATCCTCCGCCAGAAGGTCATGAGGAACATCATGGCCAAGATCAACTCCGGGAAGCTTGACAACAGGGCGGTGATGAAGAATTTGATCTCCCTGCATACGTGGGCCATGGTCGGGGACATCGACAAGGCGGTCACGGGGTATCTGGTCAAGGTCGCCGATGACGCGTTCGGACGTGGGACATTTCTCTTGCAGAAGCGTTTCGGGGTCGCATGGGAGTTCGATGCATACAGTAGGGACTTCACCAAGAAATTCGTGAGCAAGCGTTTCACCGTGAAAGATGCGGAATCCTTCCTCGAACCCATGGGCAAGCGCATGGAGAAGGAGATCGCCGAGGGCATCATGAGGGGAGAGTCCATCGACAAGGTCGCGAAGAGGGTTCGTGACGTTGATTCCAACGTGTCCAAGGTGGTGAGTGAAAGGGTGGCGAGGACCACGATAACCACGGTTGCGAACGACTGCCACATGGACTCGTACAAGAAGGCGGGAGTCAAACGTTACGAACTCGTTGCCACCTATGACGAGAGGACGTGCCCCGTCTGTGGATCTTTGGACGGGAAGAAGTTCCCCATAAGCGAAGCCGTCGCAGGGAAGAATTACCCTCCGATACATCCGAACTGTCGGTGTACCACCGTGGCTGTCCTGTCTAAGGAGTTGGAGGAGAGGGTCAAGGAGGAACGCATCAAGAACGGCGGACCTGCCGAATATCTGAACTACGAGACATGGTACAACACGTATGGACCGGGCAGGAACGGGGAGAAATTCAAACCCGTCCGTTGAAACCACTTGAAACCCCTTCCCATTTTTCTCAATCCGTGTAGAAGTCCATCCAGAAATACTGTAAACAGTGTTAAAACGCTTATATACCTGTTTAACAGTGTTTACCCTACCAAACGGAGGGTAAACCGTGGATAATAACATCGACGATAAAGCAACACCGACCGAGACCGAAGAGAAGCTGTTCACACAGGCCGACGTTAATCGCATGATGCAGGAGCGTATGGACAAGGCAGATCGTCAGAGGGCCAAGGCGGTGGAGGAGGCTGTCGAGGCCTACAAGCGTCAGGCACAGGCCGAAGCGAAAGCGAAAGCCGATGCCGAGCGCATCAAGAGCCTTGAGGGTGAGGAGAGGCTGAAAGCCGAGTACGAGGTCAAGCAGAAAGCCCTGCAGGACCAGCTCGACGCCCAGCGCGCTGAGGCAGAGCAGGTTAAGCGGGATCTGAGCCTGACACGTGCACAGGCCAGACTCGCCGAACTGAATCTCCCGGCATCGTTGGCCGAGAACGTCCTCGGTGCAGATGACGAGCAGACCTCCGCCAAGATCGACGCATTATCCAAGGCTTTCAACGACGCCGTGAACTCACGCGTCGCCGAGGGCCTTCACAAGGGCACACCCCCCGCCGGAGGACTGTCGGTCCGTCAGGCGGCCGATTCGGAGCTTGACAGACTGATGGGAATTTCGAGGTGAAAAAGCCATGGCTGTAGTATATACCGACCCCGAGGGTCAGAAAAACACGATCGCCGCCAATATCCGCGGGATCACAGACAGGATCGATGAGATCATCCAGAGAGAGGCACTTACCAACGGCATGATGGTGGACTCGGCTTTCGTCCAGGCAACCCAGAACGCAGGAGAGATCAGGATCGCCGACTTCGTAGTTTCGGGAATGGGTGACTACGACCGCCAGCTCGGATACCCCAGAGGTGCCTCGACCGTTACCTTTGTCCCATACAAGCTCAATTATGACAGGGGAATCCACATCGACGTCGATAAGCGTGATGAGCAGGAGTCCGGTAACGTGGCGACGATCGCCGCCCTAGCCGCTTTCCAGACTAGACACCACGTCATCCCTGAGATCGATGCAACCCGTATCGCAAAGGTCGCACAGGAGGTCCAGACCAAATACGCGACCAACTACGTCAGCACCGCACTCACACCTGCCAACATCCTCAACGAGCTGGACAACGCGATCTCCGCAGTGTTCGACGCCACAGGAATCGATAGCGGACTCCAGATCTACATGAACAACAAGCTTCGTGGGGTCCTCAATCAGACCACGCAGGTCACAAGGACCAAGGACATCTCCGGAGGATCCAGGAACGTCAACCTCGCTACAAAGGAGCTCGACGGCATGCCTATCACTTTCATGCCTGGGAACAGGATGTATTCCTCAATCGACCTTCTCAACGTAGACGGCACCAATGACGGAGGATATGCAAAGAGTGCAGGCGCTTCCGATATCAACTTCATCATCGCCGTTCCCGGAGCGATCAATGCCGTCACCGCCATCAACAGGCCCAAGTTCATCTCCGCAGAGGTCAATCAGGAGAAGGATGCGGATGCGTACATGAACCGCATCTTCCACGACGTCATCGTTTCCAATGCATCCGCAAGGAGCATCTACGTTTCTGTAGGAGCATGATGACATGATGGACAGGGTGGACATGGGACGCAGGCTCCAGAGGCTCATGAAAAGGCCCCTGCTGGCCGAGAAACCCACGGAGTACCTAGAGGTACTGCTGGATGATGCCCTGTCAGTATTCTTGGAGTACACGCATAGGAACTGCGACCCCGGCGAGCCCGTGGATGCACTCCTGTGCAGGATGGTCGTTGTGTGGACCAACATGGAGGGAGCGGAAGGGTCGACCTCGGCGGCGGATGGGGACATCAACCGCACTTGGGAGGCCCTTCCCTCCGATATCCAGAGGTCGCTCAAACATTACCGTCTGGTGGTGGGTATCAGTGCAGTCCATGGCCTATGACATGCGCCCGATGATCAGATGGGCGCAGAAGGGCCCCGAGGAGACTGAGGACGGCGACGTCCTCATGCAGTTCTCCAAGGGGACCAAGGTCCTGAAACTGGCGTTCACACCCATGCCCAAGGCCCAGAGGTTGGATGCCCACGGCATCATGGTGGACGAGACCCGTTACAGGGTCACGTGCCCCCGTGAGTACGGTTTCGTACCCGGTGACAGGCTCGGCCCTGCAGGATCCACGGAACCCACCTTGGAGGTCGTGACCACCATGGACTACAGGACACACATCAGGATGGAGGTGCGTCCGCTATGACCGGTTTCGAGGGTTATGAGGGTCTTTCCAAGAAATTGGAGACCCTTTCCAAGATGGCCGACATAGTGGAGCGTGACCTTGCTCCCGAGCTGAGCAATGTCATGAGGGTCACGGCAGTCCGTAGGCTTTCCCAACCTTCTGGATTGAAGAACAAGCCCGCAGTGGATACGGGAACGCTCAGGAACAGTATCAAGGCCAAAGAAGCGGAGTTCGTCCTCCGTACCTCGGATACTTCCGTGGAGTGTGGCATCGAAACCGCTGTCGAGTATGCCCCTTTCATCGAGTACGGTACAGGCCCCCTCGGAGATCCCGAAGTGGCCCATACCCAGCGCATGACATGGGCATACATGGGGGCGGATGGGAAGATCCATATCGCACGTTCTCAGCCTGCCAGACCGTTCATGCGCCCTGCACTCTACGAGAACCGCCAGATCTTCAAGGACATCATCGCCGGTAAGATTCGGGAGGTCTTCGATTGATCGACATTACCTCGCAGGTCATCGAAGTCGCCAAGCGCATCCCCGGTATCGATGGCAGGGCCTACCGCACGTATCCGCAGGCGAAGGTCAAACCCCCCTACATCGTGGTCGCCCCCATGGGACACATGGCGGAGCTCACCGACGGGGACGGTTCCGAGATCCACGCACGCCTCACGTACTCCATAGACATCCTAGCCGCCTCGCCCTCCGAGGTGGACCGTTACCTATCAGGACTGGCCGACAGGCTGGCCCGCTACAATCTGCACTTGACAGGGCAGTCGCCCATGTTCGAGTCATCAAACAACACTTACCGCGTATCCACGACGTTCGATGGACTGGTGGACAGGCGCGGTCATACTTTCAGGTGAAACAATGTCAATCAGTCACGCAGTGAGCGCACAGGGTGTCGGAGTCGGTTTCCGCGAGAAAGGCTCCGACGACCCCTACACATTCTTCCGTGAGGTCAAGACGACCCCGGAGGTCGGAGAGTCCGCCGAGAAGATCGACGTGACCCATCTCGACGCAGACATCAAGCAGTACATCAGGGACATCCCCGACTACTCCAGCGATCTGGAGTTCAGCATGAACGCCATGCCCCTCGGTGTGGAGGAGTCCAACCTCGAGATCATCCAGGGCATGAGCAAGAACGCCACATACGACTGGGTCATCTACTACCCCAGGAACAAGATCAAGGTCCAGTTCTACGGGGAGTGGACCTGGAGGATGGGTGCCGGTGCGGTTTCCAGTCCCATGGAGCTGTTCCTCGCGGTCATCCCCAAGTCCTCCCCTGCATGGTCCGAGATCAAATCCGAGTTCGATGTCACCTACGACCCCAACGGCGGAGAGGGAACCATGACCGATTCCAACAGCCCCTATGCGATCGGATCCGATGCCGATGTGATGGAGTGCACCTTCACCAATGCTGGCAAGACGTTCTCCCACTGGTCCACATCCCCTGACAACGCAGGGGTCGAGTACAGCCCCGGCGAGAAGATGCAGGTCTTCGAGGATGTGACCCTCTACGCGATCTGGAGTGAGTGAGGATGGTCGAGTACACGAACCCCAAGGGTGAGGTCTACCATTTCCGCTTCGACCTCGATAGACTCGCAGAGTACGAGGAGACCCATCCCGACTACTCGATTTACGACGACTTCACAGAGGACGCCATCAAGAGGGTCAGCACCGTGAACCGTCTCGCAGGGTTCCTTGGGATCTCCGGGTTCAAGGAGTTCGGGGAAGCGGGGTTCGATGTGTCCGACCTTCCGAAGGTGCTCATCGAGGCACTGAGGGAGACGGGTTTTATTCCGAGGTCCCCGGAGGCCTCATCGACGGAGAACGCCCCCGCGTGACCGACGGGTGCAGGAGGTTGGCCCTACACATGGGCCTCCCTCCTGATGCCCGTCCAAGCGACGTCCTGATGGTCTCCTCGCACCGCAGGGAGGTCCGTCGCAGGGACATCATCGACCACTCCGTTGCGGTGGCGAACGTCCTTGCGGTCTCTTTCGGCGGTGGCAGGATGGAGGATGCGTTCCGCCATCTCATGACCGAGGAGGAATTGGAAGCCATCAGGAAGGCCCGCGAGGAACAGGAGCAGAAGAGTGCAGAGATGGCGCAGATCATGAAGTTGAAGCAATGGGGTGCCCGTTTTGACTGAGAACCTTAAAGCGAGGTTGGAGGTCGACGTCTCCAATTTCACGGCGGGCATGAAGAAGGCCCGCGAGGATCTGGAGAAGGCCAACGACCAGGTCGAGGAGGCGAGGTCCGAATGGTCGTCCCTAGGGGACGTCATCGGGGAGCTCGTCCCCGGATTCAAGAAGGTCACGGACTCATGGAAGGATGCCCAGTCGAAGCTGGATTCGGGTTCGAAGAAGGCCAGCAAGGGTTTCAAAGCTATGAAGGCGGCAGGGGTGCTGGCGGTCGCCGCCATCGCGGTGGAGGTCGCAGGGACCCTCGTGGATGCCTTCAAGCAGGTCGCACAGGTGGCGGATGATACCGCGAGGATGTTCGACACCGTGGCGTACTCCAAGGCGGCAGGTGAGCTCAAGAAGTCCACCCGTACCCTGAAGACCACCATCGGATCCTTCACCGCACCCGTGGTCAACGCACTCAAGACCGGACTCGCCAAGATACTGGACGGATTCAACTGGCTTTTGACGAAGATCCGCATAGCGTTCTCGTACATCGGCGGGGTCTTCACGGCGGTCATACAGCCGATAGTCAAGGCGATAAGGTCCGCCATAGACTGGTTGAAGAACGGTATCAACACCATCGCAGGGTTCCTCGGCATGGATGCCATCTTCAAGGAGGCATCGAAGAACACCGAGGACGCCGCCGGATCCATGGAGGAGCTGGTCGAGGCCACCTCCGCAGGTCTGGCCAGCTTCGACAAGCTCAACACGCTGGATTTCGGCGAGATGGGCGACGCGGAGCAGTCCGAGGAGCTGACCGAGAACATGGAGCAGGCCCGTAAGGACGGGCTTGAGTTGGGCGAGAAGCTGACGGAGAAGTTCGCAGGCATCGGCAAGTGGTTCGACAACCTGGACCTCGGACAGGTCTGGAGGGACTTCAAGACATCCGCAGAAGATGCATGGGTCAACATCAAGAGCTGGGCCAGTGACACATGGAACAGCATCAAGGGATGGGGAGAGGGCGTCTGGAACAGCCTGAAGGAGTCTGCTAAAAAGGTCTGGGATGGCCTTATTGAGACTTGGACCGACGTCAAGACAAAGATCATCACATGGTTCGATGAGCTGATTCCCGATATCGACCTTGGAGAGGTATGGGACAATTTCTACCAGTCTTTGGTGGATATCAAGGACAAGATTGTCAATTTCTTCAAGGGATTGGTCCCGAACATAAGCGGGGTTTTAGGCGGACTATGGGACACGATCACAGGCAACGATAGCGGAACTGGTGGAGGCACACCTCCAACCGTTGAAGAGATTGCTAAAGAAACAGTAGACGTTGTGGAAACCATCAACGGGGGAAGTGTGACTAATCTAAACTCCACTCCTGTAACTCCCCAGGGTGTTGTCAGTACAGTTGCGTCAGGAATCGTGAACGGTGTCAAGAATGTCATCAATGAGATCAAGGATCCGAAAGGCAACAGCTTCTGGAAGAATCTAGGAATCGGTGATGGTAAAGGATGGTTTGCCAACGGAGGAGTCTTCGAACCCAACAACCCCATGCTGATAGGTATCGGAGACAACACCCGCGAGAAGGAGATAGTTTCACCTGTATCTCTGATGAAGCAGGCCGTCCGCGAGGTCATCAATGAGACCGGCGGAAGCGGTTCCGAACCAATCCAAGTGAATGTCGTGGTCGATGGTAAGGTCCTCGCTCGTGCGATGTTCGACCCAATGGAGAACGAGCGCAGACGCAGAGGGGTGAAAGCATGACACAGTCTCCGATTGCGATATACTCGAACGGATCATACATCGAGTTGCCCATGCCTCACTACGGGGACTACTCGGGCATCTGGGAAGAACTGGTGAAGGCCGAGAGGAACACTCTTGGAAACCTCATCAAGCAACGCATCAACACCAAGTATACGGTGAAGGTGACATGGAAAGGTCTGACATCGGAGGAGAAGAACCTCATCATGTCGTTGACTTCCGGCAACAGCTTCGGCACGAGGATCCTCGACACGATGGCGGACCAGCATGTGTTCATCTCCGAATCCGCTGGAGGCATGTACAGGGCTTCAACCCCTGAAGTGAAGGGATATGGACTGTTCGACGGCACCAAGTTCCAATGGTACGACGTATCCATGGAACTGATCGAGAGGTGACGATGTACGCAGTATCTGATGCATACATCGAGGCCATCCAATCACCTGACAGGATGGTCGACATCTACCTCTCCTTGGGTACCGACATCGACATAACCGCCGCCGATGACATCGTCTCGATAGAGGGCGATTTCCTGCCCATGAGCAACGTGTCACAGTTGACCGATGCCAACTACACCATGACCGAGTTACTTGCCACATACGAGAACGGAGGCATACCCACGGCACCGTCCTATGGTGTCCTGGTGCCTCCGCTCTCGGCGAAGGCGTATCCTCCCGAAGTGGGGATATGGTCCTCTGCCCTGTCGGACTCCGAGGGGACCGTGGACTTCCACATCAAGGTCACGATGGCACAGGTCCACGTCTCCGCCCTGCGTCTCTACACGTCGGGACCTGCCATAACATCGGGAGAGGTCACATTCACCGATGAAGAGGGTACGGCCGTGACGAAACCCTTGGAACCGGGCAGTCAGTATGCATCGGTCAGCGGTGCGAACCGTTATCTCACCATCGACATCCATGTCACGGGTATCAGCGAACCCAACTCCCACGTCAGGATCGTTGAGATGGAGTTCGGCACGTCGTTCAGCCTTTCGAGGGACAAGCTCTCCGGTAGTATCACACTGCTCCAGGAGCTGGACCCTACGGAACTGTCCATGCCCCTCTCTGAGCTGGATTTCTCGATCCTGAACGTCCTCGGGGAGTACGATGTGGATAACCCTGTGACCCTGTTCAACCAGGTCGCGATAGGGTTCCCCATCGACCTGTCATTCACCCTGACGGCACCCGACGGAACGCGCACGACGGTCCCCTGCGGTCGCTACTCCGTGGCGGCTAAACGCAACTCGGAGAACAACTTGGAGGTGACTGCCTACGACCTCCGTTGGCCCCTGGGAGATATCTACAGGCCGTGGACACTCAACACCACCGAGAGCCTTGGGCTACAGCTGGATGCCCTCCTCACGGAGAACGACATCCCTCACACGGTTGCTCCCGAAGTGCTGGAGATCATGCCATACAACGCATATACATTCACAGAGGAAACTTCCCTGTTGTCGGACTTACTCCTCATCCAGCAAGCCTATGCGGTGTACTTCATCCCCAACCGGATGGGATCTGTCCAGGTCGTTTCTACCCTGCCATCGGATACTTACGGGGCAGTCGATGTGAACGGGCTGTTCACATGGCCCTCCATGGTCGAGTTCACCTCCTATAACTATGTGTCCGTGCAGTACGGTGGAGTCAACTCGGAGACCTCCGTGGAGGTAGACTTGCGCACGGATCCGAGCATGGCGAAGACGGTCCTTCGTATCGCCAACCCCTTGGTTATGTCCCAGTCCGTGGCCCAGATAATTGCAAACCGTCTGGTTTCCCGTCTGTATTCGACAATGACTGAAACGGAATGGCTCGGGGACCCTGCCATGGATCTGGGTGACGTTGTTTCGATACCAGGAAAGTGGACACAGGGAGAACCTACATCCTACTCTGTGATACGTCAGGAATCTACCTTCGATGGTGTTTTCAGATCCGTGATAAGAGGCACCAGATAAACGCCGATGAAAAAACCACTTCCAAACCGCTTATTTTTATTTTTGGAGACTAATGTTAAATCATGGGCGGCATGGATAACAATTGGTTTAAAGGTATAATCAAAGGGTCGATTATTGCGGCGATAGTCGTTGCATGCCTAGCATTCCTTGTAGTAGGGAATGTGTCTTCGGATGAAAGTCCACAATATGACAGTAGAGCCAATTATGTCTACACCGTCTCTGATACATTCCCTGGAATGAGTGATTTTGGGAAGCCTAGTGCAGATAAAACCCTAGTTATTATCTCGTTTACAATCGCCAATGATAGTTATGAATCAGGAATACATACAGATTGGTGGTCTATAGGTGCCAATGTAACTATAAACGGTATAGTTTACAGTGGGGCCTCTATATCCACCCCGGATCACGTTCTATACAAGGATGTGACAATCCTGCCGGGAGCTCAAGCATCATCTATCACCATGGTGGAAATTCCGAAGAATCTCGCAAGCCAGTCGATAAAGATAGATTTGGGATTCAGGAACATGGGACAGTGGGAAGAGGGTCTCCCAAATACATACATTGACGAGTCTCTATCGGTTCCTGCCCTAACATAAATAATTAAGTTCCAGCTCTACAATTAAAAAATTAACACCGTGAGAAAAACAACCCTTTTCAGGTAGCCTTTAAGACCCCTGCGAATGTCGGACAACCATGGGATTCAGCGAGACTATAGCGGCACTAAGTGTCACCATCCGTCAGCGTGCGGAGCTCGTAAAGACAGAGGAAGCTACCAAGATGGGACTAATCATCCCCATGCTCCAGGCGTGGGGATACGACCCTTTCAATCCCTTGGAGGTCGTCCCGGAGTTCACCGCGGATGTAGGCACCAAGCAGAAGGAAAAGGTCGATTACGCCATCATGAAGGATGGGGAGCCTATAATCCTCATCGAATGCAAACCCGCAGGCACGACTTTGGATAAACATGGAAGCCAGCTCTTCAGATACTTCTCCGTATGCCCTGCCAAGATAGGTATCCTGACCAACGGTGTGGAGTGGCGTTTCTTCTCCGATACCGAAGCGGAGAACAAGATGGATATGACCCCCTTCCTCACCGTGAACATGGCCGAAGTTTCCGATTCACAGGTGGGCCAGCTGGAGAAGTTCAGCCGTGAGGCGTTCGACCTCGACTCCCTGCTCCCTTCCATCGAGGCATTGGCCCTCAAGAGGCAGGTACGTGAGATCATCGCGCAGTCCTTCGAGAACCCTCCCGAGGAGTTCATCAAGTACTTCATCCGCCAGATCTACGACGGATCCATCACCAAGAACATCTACGACAAATACGAAGCACTCATCAAGCAGGGCATCAAAGACAGGCTGTCCGAGATGGTCCATGACAGACTGCAGAGTGCCATCAATGGAACGCCACTTCCCGAAGAGGCGGAACCAGAACCCTCTAACGGAATCATCACCACACAGGACGAGTTGGAAGGGCACAGGATCGTCCAGGCCATCTGTTCGGAACTCGTGGATCCTGCGAGGATCGTGATAAGGGACACCAAATCATACCTCAACATCCTGCTCGATGATAATGTCCGCAAACAGATTTGCAGATTGTATCTGAACGCATCCAAGTGGTACATCGCCACGTTCGAGGAGAAATCCGAGAACAAGCAACCCATCGAGAACCTCCGTGATATCTACAAGCACAAGGCTCAGTTGCTCGCCGCCATCCAGAGGTATGAGGGCACTGGCGAAGAAGAGGAAGAGTCCGAGTAAACCCTTTCAGACCCTTCGGGGTCTGTCTCCTTTCTTACACCCTCTCTGAATTGTCCACGGACGGAATACACATTTACACCGATTCTGTCCATCTTACGACATTCTCTTTATACCGTCCCAATCGATTCCTTATTCATGGAGAGGATGAAGGCGGAGTTGGAGTATCACGGACTCTATGTCGATG
>JAZQKF010000099.1:0-10718 GCA_045542015.1 Acutalibacteraceae bacterium | reverse complement strand
CCGACTTAATGTCCGCCTTCAGGCACCGGGCCACGCCCTCAGCCAGCTGCTCGTCAACCTCGGCGTCCGCAGCCTTGTTGCGCTGCTCCTCCAGACGCTTCTTGGCATCCGCCTTGAACTCGTCAACGGTATCAAAGTCGGTGCAATCCTTGATCAGCTCATCGTCGATCTCGGGCAGCTCCTTTTTCTCGATCTTATGCACCTTGCACTTGAACACGGCAGGCTTGCCGGCCAGCTCAGTAGCGTGATACTCCTCGGGGAAGGTCACGTTGACGTCCAGTTCAGCGTCCACAGCGGCGCCCACCAGCTGATCCTCAAAGCCGGGGATAAACTGACCGGAGCCCAGAACCAGAGCGTGGTTCTCCGCCTTGCCGCCGTCAAAGGCAACACCATCAACAAAGCCCTCAAAATCGAAGGTAACGGTATCGCCCAGCTCGGCGCCACGATCCTCAACAGACACCATGCGTGCACCCTGCTCCTGCAGACGGCTCAGCTCGGCATCCACGTCCTCGTCGGTAACCACAACGGCGGGACGGGTGATCTTCAGACTCTTGTGACCGCGCATCTTGACCTCAGGCTTAACGGTGATGACAGCCTTAAACACCAGACCCTCGGGACCCACAGACACCACGTCCAGGTCGATCTTGTCCTCAACGTAGGAATACTCGGACTCCTTGATCGCCTCGTCCAGAGCGGTGGGATATACGTCGTTCATAGCGGTCTCGTAGAACACGCCGGATCCGTAGATTTTTTCGATCATAGCGCGGGGAGCCTTGCCCTTACGGAAGCCGGGCACGGACATCTTCTTGACGTCCTTCTTGTATGCGGCGTCCACAGCGGCGCCAAAAGCGGCGGCGTCTACCTCGATCTCCAGCTCGACGCGACCGTTCTCCAGTTTCGTAGCGTTTTTCAAACTCATTGTAATGTCCTCCTAGTTATATTTACAAACATAGTGCGACCTATTATAACATATAGAAATCTGTTTGGCTACACTTTTTTGCAAAATTATCCATAAAATTTTAAAGAAAATCAGCCGATTTTAATGGGACAGAAATGCAGTGCATCCGACGAGATCAATTCGTAGCGTATGCCATCCACCACGCCCTGCACGGCCAGGCGGATTCCCTTGCTGTGAATGTGGCCGTAATAGCAGCGGTCTATCCCCTCTTCGTGGAGCACTTCCAGGATTTCGGGGCAGGTCTGGTCGGCGTATATGGGGGGATAGTGAATGAACAGCACCGGCTCGTATCCCGTTTCTTTTGCCGCTCGAATGGACGTGCGCAGTCTGCCGGCTTCGCGGAGAAGCACCAGCTTATCGGCGTCCTCCTCGGCATCAAAGAACCAGCCACGGCTACCGCAGACGGCATAACGGTCGTCCACCACTACGGCATCGTTATGCACGATGCGCAGGGTGTCAAAGCCGTTTTCCTCAAAGAATCGGTCCATCTGCCGTCTGGTGGTCCACCAGTAGTCGTGATTTCCTTTGAAAATCAGTTTTTTGCCCGGCAGTCGGTTTAAGAAATCGAAATCCTTTTTTGCCTGATTCAGATTCATCCCCCACGAAACGTCTCCGGCAATAACGACCGTATCGTCGGGTCCGACAAGGTTAACCCAATTCTCCTCCAAGCGATTGACGTAATCGTCCCAACCGGAGAACACGGACATAGATTTGTTTGTGTCAAGGGACAAATGCGTATCGGCAATCGCGAATAAGGCCATTAGCTACCCTCCCGTCATTCCAGACCGAGCATACGATAGACAGTGGACTGCATACCCGGCTTGTCGTTGTCGCAAACATCTGTAAAGCGAATGACCTTGTCACGCAAAGAACCCAGTGGTTGTGGGATTTTCCAGCCGGTTTTTTCGTTCAACTCGGACAATTGCTCATACGGGGTTGCTGTATCCGCACCACCCAGCGCATCCAGAATGGCCGGTGCAAATTTAAAGGGGCTGGCGGTGGATGCGATCACCGTCGGGGTGGTGTCACCGGTATTTTGACGATACTCGTCATATACCGCCATAGCTACCGCCGTGTGGGTATCGCACAGGTAACCGCTGTCGTCATAGATCGCCTTGATGGTGTCGGCCACCTGCTGATCGTCGGCACTTCCTCCCACGAACTGCTGCTGTATTGCCGCGCGCATCCCATCGGAAACGGAGTACTTCTTATCGTTTTTGAGAGCGGTCATCATACGAACGATCTCGTCACTGTTGTTATCAGACAGATGATACAGTAACCGCTCCAGATTGGAGGAAACCAGAATGTCCATAGAGGGGCTGGTGGTGGTATAGAAGGGGCGATTACAGTCGTAAACGCCGGTTTCAAAGAAGTCGGTGAGCACACGGTTGCGATTAGACGCACAAATCAGTTTATTGACGGGTAGACCCATGCACTTGGCATAGTAGCATGCGAGAATGTTGCCAAAGTTACCGGTGGGTACCACTACGTTAATGGGATCGCCGTTGGTAATCTTTTGCTGTTCCACTAGATCGCAATAGGCGGAGATATAATAAACGATCTGCGGAACCAGACGCCCCCAGTTAATGGAATTGGCGCTGGAAAACCGCATTCCGTTATCCGCCAGCTTATCTCTCACGTCATTATCGGTGAAGATGGCTTTTACACCGGTCTGTGCATCATCAAAGTTGCCGCGGATGGCGCAGACGCCCACGTTTTCACCCTCTTGGGTGATCATCTGGAAGCGCTGCATTTCACTGACGCCGTCCACGGGATAGAACACCAGTATTTTGGTGTTCGAAGCATCCTTGAAGCCCTCCAGAGCGGCTTTGCCGGTGTCGCCGGACGTGGCAACGAGAATCACGATCTGCTCATTGGGGTTGGTCTTCCCCACCGATACCCGCATCAAATGCGGCAATATCTGCAGCGCCATATCCTTAAAGGCGCAGGTGGGTCCGTGCCACAGTTCCAGCACGTGACGTCCATCCCCCATATCGTGTAAGGGCGCGATAGCAGGCGTGTCAAAGCGCTCGCCGTAGGCTGCCGTACAGCACTCTGCGGTTTCATCCGCAGAGAAATCGGTCAGGTAACGGGACAGAATTCGCGTGGCACGCTCTTTATAAGAAAGCGGCAGCAGCTGCTCAATATCTGCAGCGGTCAGGGACGGAAATTCCGACGGGACGTACAGACCGCCCTCCGGCGAAATGCCGGTGGCTATGGCTTGAGCCGACGTGACCTTAATCGTGTTATTTCGTGTGCTGGTGTAATGCATAAGACATTCCTCTTCCTGTGAATTGCTAATCAAAATGAACCGCCAAGGTCGCCGCACTCGTACGCGCCCAGGATGTGATTGATCTCCACCACCTTCATAGACGATGGCGTTTCGGTCACAACCTCCAGCACGTCAAAGCGCGGTTGCCGATCGGACGGATATTTACTGAGATAGATGGCCGCCGTCTGAATCAGGCGGCGTTGTTTGGCTGTGGTAACCGCCTCACGGGGCGAATACATACTGTTTTGGGAGCGGGTCTTCACCTCGACAAAGGCGATAATATCGCCCTTTTGCGCGATGATGTCGATCTCGCCCTGTCGGCAGCGGTAGTTGGAGGATACGATGACGTATCCTTTATCTCGCAGAAAACGAGCAGCCAAGATCTCCCCCGCTGCCCCTTTGGATACCGCCGCCATCAGTTATCACCCAAGATCTTGCGCAAGAAACTGGGACGATGCTCGGGACACGGTCCGAACTCGCGCAGAGCCGCCGTATGAGCCGCCGTTCCGTAGCCCTTATGTACGGCGAATCCATACTGGGGGTACTGCTTATCCAGCTCCTTCAGTACGCGGTCACGGGAAACCTTTGCAAAAATGGAGGCGGCGGCAATCGATTCGGACAGCGCATCACCTTTAACGACCGTTTTGGCAGGCACCGTCAGATTAGGCGGTATGCGATTGCCGTCAATCAACGCCAAAGCGGGCGTCTGGGACAGCCCCTCAACGGCGCGGGTCATAGCCAGGCACGTTGCGCCTAAGATATTGTACGTTTCAATCTCTTCGACAGACGCGCTGGCGATACAGTAGGCGACCGCCTCTTCGATTATGATGTCGTATAAGGCCTCCCGCTTTTTTTCGGAAAGCTTTTTAGAATCATTCAGCCCGATAATGGGATATTCCGGTGATAAAATGACAGCCGCGGCATACACGGGTCCCGCTAAAGGTCCGCGACCTGCTTCGTCAACGCCGCAGATGAGTCCTCCGCACATGTCGCGGAACTCCTGGTCAAAACGAGGGTCAAGCACGGTCGCTCACCTCCATAGAATCCAACGTTATGCGCCCCAGCTTGCCGGCGCGATACTCGTCCAGCAGCATAATGGAAGCGCGCTCGGTATCAATTTGACCGCCGGACACCAGCATACCGCGCTTACGACCAATGTCGTGCAGCAGCTCGTAATTGTCCTCATTCAGCGGTTCGGTCAGCTTATACCGTTCCAGCAGCACGGCAGGATAATCGCGGCGCAGGATGCCCAACAGCTCGCACGCCATCTCCTCCATATCCAGCACCTGATCCTTAATGGCGCCGGTGAAGGCTAGCCGCATAGCAACCGTCTGATCCTCAAACTTAGGCCACAGAACACCGGGGGTATCCAACAGCTGTGTGCCGCCCTCGATAACAAACCACTGGTTTTGGCGGGTGACACCGGGGCGATCCTCCACCTTTGCCTTGCCGCCGCGATTCATACGATTAATAAAGGAGCTCTTACCAACGTTGGGAATACCCACGATCATCGCGCGGATGGTGCGATTAGCGCCCTTACTCTCCCACTTCTCCAAAAGATCCTTGAGAAGCTCGCGTAAAGCCGCATCAAACTGATTACATCCGCGTCCCGACTTACAGTCCACGGCGATGGCGGCCATCCCCTGTTTCTTAAAGTAAGTCAACCACCGACGGTTAGCGGAATCATCCGCCAGGTCGGCCTTGTTGAGGATGATCATACGCGGCTTACCCTCGGTTAGGGAATCCATTTCAGGGTTTCTGCTGGAAAGCGGGATGCGCGCATCCACGATCTCCACCACGGCGTCAACCAGCTTTAAACTCTCCTGAATCTTACGGCGGGTGCGCGCCATATGACCGGGAAACCATTGAATGGTGCCGATGGCGGGAGCGTCACCAGATTCTTCTGCCGGCTTCTCAACGGGGCGTGCCCGTCGGTCGTCACGGCGCTTGTTCGCCTTGTTTTTTGCACCCTTATGGTGCGCAGAAGCGTTTTTGGCAGACATATTCGGTTTTTTGCGAATAGAAGCCATGAATCATTCTCCGTTCGTAACTTTGCCGAATTCCGGTGAAATGCGTATAATGACGCGCCCGACCAGATTATCGGTGGGCTGACAGCCCAACATACGGCTGTCCAAAGAGCCGCCGCGGTTATCGCCCAACACATACACCTCTCCCTCTTGAACCACCACTTCACCGGGGATTCCTCTGGCGGGTGTGGGACACTCCGGTGAAGAGGGTCGGATATAGGGCTCATCCAGTGCTTCACCGTTTCGGTAGACGATACCGTCCTCGGGATTGACATACATAGTGTCGCCCGGTAGACCGATGATACGCTTAATGAGCGGAGTGTCGTTTACGCGGCGGATGACGACGATGTCGCCGTATTGCGGCGTGTACATAAAGCCGGAAACCAGCAGTCTGTCGCCGTTATTTAAGGTATGGGTCATGGATTCTCCGTCTACGTTAACGATACGGAAAAAGACAGAGAATATTACCGCCACAATAATAAGAGCTACAATAGCAGCGGACACCCACTCAAAGACGGCGCTGAGAATGTTGGAGGGATTATACTTTTTATCTTGAGTCATTGTGTTATCAGCCATAATACCTCTCCTCACTTGGACTCCTTGGAGTGAATCCAGCCGAAGGAATCCATCGGCCAAACGCAATAGAACGCCTTACCTACTAAATCCTTCTCGGATATGAGACCGATCTCGTCCATGCGGCTGTCCTTGGAAATGTTACGGTTATCACCCATCACGAAATAATAACCCTGCGGGATCTTGCGCTCGCCGTCAAAATCGTTGAACACGGTCTCGCCCTGGGTGTAGGACTCGAACTGAACCTGGCCGTTTACCAGCACCTGGTTGCCCTCGTCTGTTTCGACGATGTCAATGGTGTCACCGCCGACGGCAATAATGCGCTTGATCATGGGGACGTCGGTATACCGATCCACCACCACGATGTCACCGCGTCTGTATTCCGAAACCACGCCACTGAGCAACACGTAATCGTTATGCTTCAGCGTCGGCAGCATAGAGGAGCCATCGACTCCCACAATCCGCAGGAAATAAGCCGCCACAATGCTCAATACCACCAGGGCGGTCACCACGATACCGACAATATCATAGGCGGCGATGATCAAACGACGGTCGCCCAACATAGCACCTTTTCTTTTCTCGGTTTTATTCATTTCGGAACACTCCTTTCCGTTCAAATAAGTATTATAACATATAATTTTCCTAAAATAAAGCAAAAAAGGGACTTTTCAGTCCCTTTTTTACAAAAAATTCTTTGATTATTTGATTCGCTCTTTAACCTTAGCAGCCTTACCCACGCGATCACGCAGATAATACAGCTTGCTGCGGCGTACCTTACCGTAGCGAACGACCTTGACAGCGGCCACGTTGGGGCTGTGCAGGGGGAACACACGCTCCACACCAACACCGTAGGCAACACGGCGAACGGTGAAGGTCTCGGCGATGCCGCTGCCCTTCTTCGCGATCACAGTGCCCTCGAAAGCCTGAATACGCTCACGCTCGCCCTCGCGGATCTTAACGTCCACACGGACGGTATCACCGATACCGAAAGCGGGAGTGCTCTCCTTCATGCTGTCACCGGAAATAATCTTCAAAGCGTCCATAGTTTTCCTCCAAAAGTTTTCAGATGTTCATACCGAACGGTGTCGGCAGAGGACCACCCGCTTTAATGTTTGTGGCATTACGCCTAAGCATTAAACCCCACAGGTATCACCTGCGGCAAAAACGCCTGATATAATATAGCACAGTCGACCTGCAAATGCAAGTCTTTTTTTGAAAAAATGTAAATATTTTCTGATTTTTTATAAAAATTCCGTGCCATCGCTCTTTAAAAGCCGTCTGCGCAGGTATTCGGCACGGACGTCATACCCCAGAGCGGTCGTCAAAGCGGTCGTAAACAGCGAGGGATTCACGTTCTCCGCGCTGCCGGAGGGCAGGGTCACGTCCATAACGCAGTACCCCTCCTCCCCTTCTTTGACCACGGCGTTGGCAAAATAAGGCTTAAGATCGACGGTCTTATACGTTTTCTTTTTCGTGCGTTTTTCCACAAGAATCTCATCCTGAGCCAACAGAGCCGCGACGTCGGCGGCGGGACAATGCAGTGTGACGGTATACTCCGCCGCCACCAGTTCCTTCACCTTGTCCACAGCCTCTGCGGCAGACACGGCGACGATGCCCTGCGGCAGAACGGCGTTGATCTTCTCGATCAGCGTATCGAAAGGCACGTCCTCCTCCAGACGGATGTCCACCGTCTCCCGTAAGCCCTCGTGCCCAAGGGATAAGGGTGCCGCAAAAGTGAGATACGGATGGCGATTAAAACCCTCGGTATACCACAGCGGGATCTGTGCACGTCGCATGGCGCGGGTCATGGTGCGCATCAGATCCAGATGAGATACGTATTTTGCGCGATCCGTTTTACTGAACACGATTCGAACGTTTTTCAACGCAAACACCCTCCTTCCAGCAGGCGGCACCACAACCGGAGCAGCTCTCACGGCAGTTGGGGGTGGTGCAGGCGGCGTGAGCCAGCTGATTTTCCTTAATCAAGAACTGTTTTGTAACGCCGTAGTCTAGGTGATCCCAAGGCAACACCTCGTTGTAATCGCGACGGCGATTGGCATAGAATGCGGGATCCAGCCCACACTCATTAAAAATCTCCATCCAAGCGTCGAAGTCGAAGTGTTCCGACCAGGAGTCCAGATTAAATCCGCGCTTACATCCCGCCTCAAGAACGCGGCACAAACGCCGATCGCCGCGGGCGAGTACAGCCTCTAGGAAGCTGGTCTTGGCGTCGTGATAGCTAAGGGAAATCTTTTTGGTATGTATGGAGGACAGCAAATGTTGCTGCTTCATATCCAACTGCTCCAAGGTGTCTTGCGGTTCCCACTGGAACGGGGTGAACGGCTTCGGCACAAAACAGGAGGTACTGAGCGACACCGTGACACCCTTTCCTTTCGGCTTGTCGGGATTTTGATAGAAGGCGTTAACCACCTTTTGTCCCAAAGCGGCGATGCCCTCTACGTCCTCTAAAGATTCGGTGGGCAGACCTAGCATAAAGTACAGCTTGACGGCTGTCCAGCCGCCTTTGAAAGCTTTTCCTGCGGTTTCCAGAATTTCTTCCTCGGTGAGATTCTTATTGATGCAATCGCGCAGTCGCTGCGTACCCGCCTCCGGCGCAAAGGTCAGTCCGGCACGGCGCAGAACGTTCAGCCGATTCGCTAACTCCTCGGAGAAGCCATCCACGCGCAGCGAGGGCAAGGAGATGTTTGTGTGTTCTTTCTCTGCCCAGTCCAGCAGCTTATCCAACAGCTCCTCCAGCTGTGTGTAGTCACTGGTAGACAGCGAGGAGAGAGAAAACTCCTCGTAGCCGGTGCTTTGGCACAGGTCGTGGCTTTGCTTATTGATCGTATCAACGGATTTCTCGCGTACGGGGCGATAGATAAAGCCCGCCTGGCAGAAACGACACCCGCGAATACAACCACGGAATATCTCGCTCTGCGCACGGTCAAAGACAATGTCGGTATAGGGCACGACAAATTTGTCGGGATAATAACAGGAGTCCAAATCCTTAATAATGCGCTTGCGGACGGTGGACTTTACGCCGTCCAGCGGCGAAACCGCCGCTACGGTGCCGTCCTCGTTGTAGCTAACGTCATACAAGGAGGGCACGTACACACCCTCTATGTCGGCGCAGGCGCGAAGAAATTCCTTTTTGGAATACCCTTTGGCTTTGAATTCCTTATAGAGGTTGATGACCTCCAGATCCACTTCTTCGCCTTCACCCAGGAAAAACAGGTCAATAAAGTCCGCCAACGGCTCAGGGTTGCAGGCGCAGGGACCGCCCGCTACCACCAAAGGATAGCTTTCGTCACGCTCGTCGCTGCGCAGCGGAACCTCAGCCAACTCCAGCATATGCAAGAGTGCGGTATAACTCAATTCGTACTGAAGCGTAAATCCAATAAAATCAAAATCCTTTATAGGATCCCAGCTTTCCAGCCCATACAACGGGATATCGTTTTCCCGCATCAGCTTTTCCATATCGCTGTCGGGAGTAAACACTCGCTCACACCATACGTCAGGTTCGTTATTGAACTGACCGTATAGAATTTTCATACCCAGATGGGACATACCCACCTCGTATAGGTCGGGAAAACAGAAGGCAAAGCGCACGGCTACGTCATTCTTGTTCTTGGTTACGCTGTTCAGTTCTCCGCCCGTATATCGCGCGGGCTTCTGCACCTGCAGAAGTATGTTCTCTAAACGCTGTTTCATAGAGTTCTCCTTGATGTTAATATTCTGACCGAAATCGGTAAAAATCTATTTAATTGAGGTGATGCTATGAATAAGGGACGATGGAAAGCGTTGATGGTCGGTGCCCTGGCAGGTATACTCAACGGTATGTTCGGCGCCGGTGGCGGGATGGTATTGGTACCCTTGCTCATCGGTTGGGTAGGGCTGGAAGAAAAGAAGGCGTTCGCCACGTCGGTGGCGGTGATGCTGCCGCTTTCGGTTGTATCGCTCATTGTCTTCGGAAGTCGAGATGGAGAGGTGTTCTCGCAGGCTCTCCCCTACCTCATCGGCGGCATTGTGGGGGGAGCGCTGACAAGTGTCTTCTTTAAAAAAATCTCAGCAATGTGGTTGCACAGAGTATTCTCCGTGCTTCTGTTATACGGCGGAATTAAGGCGGTGTTGTTGCTATAAGTATACTGAAGATTATAATTGGAACAATCACGGGCGTGTTGAGCGGCTTCGGCGTGGGCGGCGGATCTCTGCTGGTGTTGTATCTGACGGCTGTTGCGGGGGTTGAGCAAACCGTCGCCGGAGGGATCAACCTACTCTATTTCATTGGCTGTGCTCCTGCCGCCATCATCGGGCATATACGCAATAAAATGATTGAGTGGAATAGTGCGTCATGGTGTATTATCGGCGGTATACCGACAGCGGTCACAGCCGCACTAATCGTGGGCAATATGGACACCGATCTGCTCCGTCGGCTTTTCGGCGTGTTCCTGCTGATCATAGGTATACGCGAATGGAAAGCAGGAAAAGCGATTAAATAAATAATACCATAAGATGATGTATTTTGCAACGATTAAAGCCACCGAAATCTGATGAATTCGGCGGCTTTTTCGCTTAGAAATAAAAAATGTATTTTTTGTGAAAAAACTGTTGACAAAACCGTGTGCATCCAGTATAATAATCAACGTTGTCGGCAATTCGACACAAATGGCCCGGTAGTTCAGCTGGTTAGAACGCTAGCCTGTCACGCTAGAGGTCGACGGTTCGAGCCCGTTCCGGGTCGCCATTTGCTGCTATAGCTCAGTAGGTAGAGCGCATCCTTGGTAAGGATGAGGTCTCCAGTTCGAATCTGGATAGCAGCTCCAAAACCCTTGAGTCTCCTAGAGATTCAAGGGTTTCTTCTTTTTCTCACACAAAGTTTCAGACCTCA
>JAZQKF010000098.1:0-5032 GCA_045542015.1 Acutalibacteraceae bacterium | reverse complement strand
CGTCGCCTGTCGCACCACCGCTTTGGACTGGTCTTCCATTCGTGGCCATTTTGCTCGCACCTCCTACCGTGTTAACGGTGTTGAGGAAATCGAGCTTTTTGAATAAAAGAGGGAGTTAAGGGTGTTTATTCGGTGTATTTGCGATTACACACCGATTCAGTGAGCATCATTCCAGACGAAGCCTGTCAAAATTAACGGTGTTTAGGAAAGGGTTTGATAAATGGTTTGAAGAATCAATCAAGCAGAGACTATTCCACAGATGTCTCCAACGGACCACTTGATCTTGCTGGTGCTTCCCTTGGAACCTCCCCAGAAGTCGGGTGCGTTGGCGTACTTGGTATCTGTGAGTTTACCATCGAAGGTACATCCGGAAATGGATACAGTACTCTGTCCAGCGATACCTCCCATGTATCCGGTAGCCTTAGGCTTGTAGTCTGCGAGATATCCTGCGTTATCCCAATCTCTCAGGTCGATGTGTCCCTTGATCTCGGAATTGGACTCACAGTCCTTCACAGTACCGGAGTTGTAAGCGACGATACCTCCGGCACGGTTGTACAGGTTCTTCACATCGTTGTCGTAATCGAAGTTGACACAGGTTGCATCAATAAGAGAGTCGACGGTGTCACATCCCTTGATAGTACCTGCATTCTTTCCTGCGACTCCTCCAGCATATACGCTCATGGCCTTTCCCATAGGCCACTTTTCGGCCATGTTGCTCCACTGCTTGTTGGTCTTTCCACTCTCTTTTCCGAGCTTCCAGATATCGCTGGAGTGTGCGTGCATCTCCATGCCCTTGACCGTACAGTTCTCGATGGTTCCGTTGTTGACCGCTACGATTCCACCGGCGACGACAGAGGTCTTCTTTCCAACATTGTTGGGATAGATCTCGATCTTGGAATCCTCCATGATCAGATTCTTGATTGTTCCCTGGTTGTTGGTGAACAATCCCATACTTATCACTTCGGAGTAATCGTCGTGCAGGATCTTCAATCCGATGAGACTGTTGCCCTGTCCATCGAGGGTTCCCATGAATGCGTGGGGTCTCCAGTACACCGAACTCATGTCGATATCTGCACCAAGCACGTAGTAGTAGTTGTTTGTAGATGAGATGAGCTGGACATCCTTGATGGTCAACAGGGTGTAGGGGTTGGACTCGGTACCGAAGCGGGAAGTGTCGAGAGGTCCGCTGTATTCGGCTTCGACCTTCATCTTCTCAGGAATGTCGAAGGATCCGTTGACAGAGTACTGAAGCTGGATGAACATGTTGTCGTCGTAGAAGACCCCATAGTCAAGGGTCTTCTCTCCAGTCTCGATATCGACGTGGATGTACTGATAGACATCACATCTCTCAGTGACGTAGGCAACACGGTAGTAGTATCCAGGGGTGGGTTCGACCACTGTGTATGAAACGCTCCAGTTACTCTCCGATGTGACAGAGTTTCCGATGGAAGTTGCGTATTCATTGGTTGTAGTGGAGGATTCGGACCAGGACCTGTTATGGGACCCTCCGAACTCCCCTCCAAACAGATTCACCTTACCATCGAAGTTGGTCGATGTAGAGGATTCGGTTGTAGAGGAGAACGCGTGTGCGACAGAGTTGGATATGGAACTGGATGTCGCGTTGGAGGTTCCAGCGGTGATTGTGAACGAACCGTTGGAAGGTGCCTGCATGACCATTCCCAAGGGAGTAACGGGATAGTTGTGGATGGATGCGATACGGTACACGTAAGTGTATCCCGTAGGTGTACCTACTGCATAGATCAGTTCGGCTTTTTCCTGTACACTCATGTTCTCTGTGTACAGAATGGCCATCTGACCTGTAGTTGGGTAGTCGGGGTCAGGATTAGGAGGATTTGGATTGGGGGGGTTGGGATTGGGGGGGTTGGGATTTGCAGGGTCTTCGGGATCCCCAGGATCGATGATTCCAGGTAGGACGAATCCTGCGACAATTCCTGCCCCAAGTACTGCAATCAATGCAACTGCTATGGCAAGTTTTGACATAATTGAAAATTCTGAGTTTTCATATTTAATAGGCGCTACTCATAATTGTTATGAGTTAAAAATTGTTAATAGTATTTAGTTATATTTATATATAAGCTGGTTGCAAATCATTTTTTGATTAACATTTAACACTTAATTAGTGTTAGGATAGGTATATATCTTATAATTTCTGAAAATTTCAGCCTTAGGGTATTCTATATAATTATTTACCTCATTAGACTGGTAAAACTCCGGGATTTCTCCCGGAGCAGACCTCATGCGGTCGGTTTCTTAGGATACTCCGGATAGACCACCTTGAGAGGGTATCCGGGCTGGTTCCTGGTTTCCTCGATAGCGACGTTGTATGCGTCGAGGGTGTCGAGCCATGCGGACCAGTCGATGGTCGTGTCCCCTTCGCGGATCTTGCGCAGGGCCTGCATGGTGTCGTTGTTTGTCAATTCATGAAAGGCTACGCGCTCCCCGTGTCTACGTTCTTCTAAATTATAGGCTACAGGTATTGCCCCCAGATCATCCCAGGCATAACCTTCTGGCAGAGCAGGTCTTTGAAATCTTCCATTCCCAGAGATTTCAGGATGAAAAATACAACCCTCAAACACATCATCTGGTGCAACTTCAAAATGAATATTGGAGGCGAATTTATCCCTTGTATCCTCTATCGAATTAAATTCGGGGTATATTCTGTGTACTATCCCATATTTAATCTCAACTATCTTCATCTACTCACCCACTGTATCACAATAATGCCGTCTCCTCCATCTCCTCCAGTTCCTTTTGTCCCTGTGTATGAAGTATTATTGGCTGCAGCACCTCCTGCTCCGCGACCTCCGTTTTGACCGTGATATGAGTCGGATCCAGCTCCACTTCCGCCGTTTTCATATCCGCCGCCTCCGCCGCCTCCATAGTTTGCATTTCCTCCTTTGCCATACGCACCACCGCCTCCACCGGCATATGTATTGCCTGCGCCTCCACTTCCTCCTGAAAAACCATACTGCAAGGAAATGGATGGAACTGAACCTGTTCCACCATTTCCTCCTTTGCGCTCAAATGTTACTCCATCTATGCCCTTCTCTCCATTAGTGCTAGTGCCTCCGGTTCCCGCTGAGGAATTGTAATAATTATTGGGGATGGATCCTCCGCCGCCTCCCATACCATATACACTAGATCCACCATTTCCTGCTGAGCCTGATTTAGAATATGTCGAATTACCTCCATTACCGGGACCTCCGCCGCCTCCGCCACCGTATTCTCCTGCTCCTCCTGGTTGTCCAACATACCCCTGTCCGGTAGTTGTGTTTCCAGAACCACTATATGAGGCTCCTCCGCCGCCTCCCGCTCCTCCTGATCCCCCTTTGTATCCATTGGCCGCACCACCTCCTGAAACACTCATAAGTGTACCTAGAGATGTTGCTCCTCCGGAGGAACCATTTGAATTTAAGGCCCCTTTTCCACCTTCCCCTATAGTAGCTTGAACATCTTGAGAAGCGGATATTATTTTGGAATCATAGTATCCTCCTGCCCCTCCACCTCCACGAGCTCCAGATGTAGAACTCATGGATCCCGAGGCTCCTGCCCCTCCACCTCCAAACATTAGAACAAAAAACTTGCCTTCAAGATGAATTGTCCCAGACTCAGTTATGAGCTGACGCAAAGGTGTAACATTTGGGGTGACAATATTATCCCCTGCAACTACATCTATTTGGATGTCAGGGATTTCGGCATATTTTTTTCCATCTGTGTATTCTGGGACGTCAAAAGATATTGTATGCTGCCCTATTCCAGTTACATACGGGAGGGATATTACTTCCCCATCCATTTTGTATACAGTGCCTTTTGGAACAGTTGATTCTGAAATTGAAACCGACCCGGTATAATCGTCTAATGTGATGACTTTAGCACCAGGGGCTGTTATTTGAAAATCAATTAAAGGTATATGATCTGTACTTAATTCATAGTTTCCAAATGAGAGGGGAAATTCAACCTCATATGCAGTGAATGTTCCAACATACCTTATCAATCCATTAGAATCTTTAATTGTGAATCCATCATTCAACCATTCGGCATTGGAAAAAATTATCCTGACTGTGGATAAATATTCCATTGCTGCTCCAAAAAACACGAGGTAAGACTGTGTAGATTCAACAATTATCCTCTGAGGCAAATCGTTGGAATATTCGCCTCCATGTGTCACGGAGACCTCGTAGGTACCGGCAGGAACAATGACCTCGGCCCTACCATCGGACTTCGCTTGAACGGTCCCAGTGTATGATACTGATATTCCCGTTATAGTGAAGGTAACCCCATCGACATTCTCCCTGTCAGGAGTCAACCACTGCAGGCACAGCTGTCCGGATCCTGCAGGCACCATCTCGATGCCACCGCCCAGGAAACCACCGACGAATGCCATCAGCTCACACTCCCTGCAGAATACATGATGGTCGCATAGACGTCGATAGAGGGCTTCTTACCGATGGCCCTGACAGTCACCTTGGTCCCATTCACGGCAGATACTCCGATGATCCCGGAGGCGAATGCCGCCACCTGTGCCGCGTTGTTCCTCTCATCACTTCCGAACACGGCATTGGTCACAGCGGATCCGATGTCCACTGTCTGCGTCCAGGGGCCGTCCCCTGTCCATGACGCGGTAGGTAAGGTTACCTGCTTGTACATCTCAAATGGCCTCGATGTGAATTTGATTGGGATGTTCAGTTTGGGTTTCAACGAATGCGCGTACACGCGCACCATGCGGTCGCCCAGATGGACGACCTGGAGCAATGCATTGAACGCGGCGGTCTGCTGGAAAACATCCGCCGTCTCGGAGAGGAACGCCAGTACCTCGGACGAGGCGTACACCATGGGAACATCCAGATCCATGTAGTACGGGCCGTCACCTCTCCATTCATCCGCGAAAAGCACCGCATTGACGGTGTGCAGGAACTTGTCCGAGGGGATCCTGCTCCCGACCCCTCCGATCCTGCTGTAGACCTCCCATGCGTTGGACTCCCAACGCTCGAAGTCCGCGAAGGACAATACC
>JAZQKF010000097.1:0-1851 GCA_045542015.1 Acutalibacteraceae bacterium | reverse complement strand
GTGCCAGTTCTTGGCCGCGGAGCAAGTGGACCAACTGAAATACATTGCCGAATGCTGCGATACCCCCGTGCTGTGCTTCGGCCTGCGGTCGGACTTCCAGACCAAGCTGTTTGAGGGCTCCATGCGGCTCTTTGAGATCGCCGACAGCATCACTGAGATCAAATCCGTGTGCCGCTGCGGTAAAAAGGCTATCGTCAACGCCCGCCTGGGCGCCGACGGACGGATCGTGGTCGAGGGCGACCAGATCGAGATCGGCGGCAACGATAAATACGAGGGGATGTGCTGGGGCTGCTGGCAGCGGCGTATCCGCGAGCAGGGATGACCGCACAAAATAGCCGCACTATATGACCACCTTAAAAGAGGATACCCGACGGGTATCCTCTTTTATCATTTAGGAGTACAAGGATGCTTTCGTTTTTTGAAACAAAAGGGTAAAATTTTTGTTTTTTTTCGATTTTTGGGGGTAAAAATGTACGGTCTTGGTACGGTAGAGATGTTATCATAGGGAACATAATGTGAGAATGTTTCTTTTTGCCTGTGCGAAAAGTGACGCTCTTTTATCTTTTTTCAGAAATTCAGGTGATGCTCATTGAAGAAAATATCCGCTAAACTATTGGCACTGCTGACGGCCTGTGTGCTGCTGACGGGTCTGTTCGTCCCCGCCGTCATTGCAGAGACCGCCACCGTCGAATCGGTGACCGCCCAGCTGGAAGCCATCCATACCCTGCAACAGATGCAGGATAACCGCAGCCAATACAAGGCGAGCGGCCAATATGACTACCTTAACTCCACGACGTATAAGACCAGCCACGAAACGGCTCAGAAGAATTATGCGACCTACATCGCCGATATGATGGCCGCCCGTGCCGCCGCCCAGCAGGCCTATGATGCGCTGAGCCCGGAGGAGCAGGCGCAGATCGACCCCGCTCTGGTGGCCAAGCTGAATAACACGCTGGAAACCACCATGCTGATGAACACCTACTCCGTCACCCCCCGTGATGACGAATACGTCTTTGAAGCAGTGAAGGGTGAACCGGGTCTGGGCTATGAGGTCAGTACCGAAATGGTGGCACAGGAAATCCCCCAAACCTTTATTGTGGTGGACACCTCTGACGGCAAGACCGAGTGGACCCCCAGCGGCAAATACGTCAGCGGCGAGAGCAACTATGAGGTGATGTACTGCTGCGATATCGATACCGGTCTGAAATGGGGTACCGACTATCGCCGCATCAATCTGGAGGACAGTCCTTATTTCGGCGCAGAGTCGGCAGCTCATATCCGCTCCATCGTACAGAACTCCTATCCCTACATTACCATCGACGAGATGAAGGCCCGTATGAAGGCCGACGGCCTGAGCGCCTCTTTCGTGGACAGCCTCACCCGCAACGACATCATCTCTGCGGTGCAGATGGCCATCTGGCAATTTAACTACAACGGTGAATTCGACCGTGTGACCCACGGCTATTTCGGCACCATCAGCCTTCAGGCGAATACCGGCTCCTATTTCACCCCCCTCCACGATACCACCAACGAGGTGTGGGAATGGCTGCCCGCCAAAAAACAGCGTACCTATTATAAGGATGCGGAATACCGCGTCAACAACCTGATCTATTACCTGTGCGGTCTGGAGGGTGCTGCACCCGCTGAGGACTGCATCGCCATCTCTGAGGTACAGATAGGGCGTCTGGATCTGATCCCCCGCTCCAACGGGCTGTACAACATGGGCCTGCAGGTCGCCCTGAACGTGGGCTGTCAAGAGGGTGACAACGTAACCCTGAAGGTGACCAGCTATTCCATAGATGCGGATGGCAATCGTATCCAGACCGCCTCCAACTCGATGCGGGTAGGCAA
>JAZQKF010000096.1:0-10971 GCA_045542015.1 Acutalibacteraceae bacterium | reverse complement strand
GGGGGTGCCGTCCTCGTTAAACAGTAACGCCTTGTTCTGGGCAGATACCAGGAAGCCGGGGGGGATGGCGTTGCAGCGGGTGCCGGTACCCGCAAAGTGGGAGGCCAGCCATTGGGTGAAGTTGGAGATGCCGGCCTTGGCGGCGGAATAGGCGGGGATCTTGGTGAGGGGGGTGTAGGCATTCATGGAGGAGATCTTCAGGATGCAACCGCCCTGCTTCTCCACCAGATCCTTGGCAAACACCTGGGTGGGCAGCAGGGTGCCCTGGAAGTTCAGTTTAAATACAAAATCCACGCCGGCGGCATCCAGGTCGAAGAAGGATTTGCCGCCCTCTTTCGCCTCGTGGTGATATTCGTTATCGGTGGTGGCGCGGGGGTTGTTGCCGCCGGCACCGTTGACCAGCACGTCGCAGGGACCCAGGTCCCGCAGTACCGCCTGATGGACCTCCTCCAGCGCCTCGGCTTCCAGCACGTTGGCCTTGTAGCCCTCGCAGATGAAGCCCTCGGCCTTGAGCTCGTTGGCCAGCGCCTTGACGGCGTCCTCGTTCAGATCCAGCGCCGCCACCTTGGCGCCGCACTGGGCAAAGGCACGGGCCATCGCGCCGCAGATGATGCCGCCGGCACCGGTGACCACCACTACCTTGCCGCTGAAATCAATGTTTAAAGGGAGCTGTATCATAGTTGGTTACCTCCGTTTATTTATCAAACTTTTCCAGACTGTCCCACACGCCCAGCATATACATAATGCCCAGGGCGCGGTCATACAGACCGTAGCCGGGACGCACGTTGCCGGGCCCCTCGTCCCACAGGTGTCTGCCGTGGTCGGGGCGGATATAGCCCTCGTACCCGCAGTCGTGGTACGCCTTGAGTATCTCCAGGATACCGGTGTCGCCGTCGCAGTCCCGATGGGACGCCTCGGAGAAGTCACCGTTGTCGAAGTGCTTGACGTTGCGGATGTGGGCGAAGGCGATGCGGTCGCAGTGCTTGCGCACGATGTCCGCCACGTTGTTGTTGGGGTCGGCGTTGAGACTGCCGCTGCACAGGGTCAGACAGTTGTACTCGTCGTCCACCATCTTGAGGAAGCGGTCGATGTTCTCCTCGTTGATCAGCAGGCGGGGCAGACCGAAGATGTCCCAGGGCGGGTCGTCCATGTGGATGGCCATCTTGATGTCGCACTCACGGCAGGTGGGCATGATCGCCTCCAGGAAGTACTTGAGGTTCTCCCACAGCTTTTCGTGATCCACACCCTCGTAGGCTTTGAACAGCTCGTCCAATTTGGCCATTCGCTCCGGCTCCCAGCCGGGGAAGGACATATTGTATTTCTCGGTGAAATCCAGGATATACTTCGCCATGGCGTTGTAATCGTCCTGGATCATATTTTTTTCGTAGAACAGGGCGGTGGAGCCGTCCCCGACGGGATGGAACAGGTTGCTGCGGGTCCAGTCGAAGATGGGCATAAAGTTGTAGCAGATCACCTTGACCCCGAATTGGGACAGGTTGCGGATGCACTGCTTGTAATTCTCGATGTATCGGTCGCGGGTGGGCAGACCGATTTTAATGTCGTCGTGGACGTTGACGCTTTCCACCACGTCCATATTAAAGCCGTATTCGTCCAGCTGGCGTTTGACCTCGGCGATCTCCTCGATCTCCCAGACCTCGCCGGGCATCTTGTGGTGCAGAGCCCACACGATGCCGTCCACGCCGGGAATCTGCTTAATGTCGGACAGCTTGATGTTGTCGTTGCCCTCGCCGTACCAGCGAAAGCCCATTTTCATCGGCATAGTCGTTCCTCCTTATTCTAATCCGAAATAGCGAATGGCGTTGTGACAGCAAATATCCCCTACGATGGTGGACAAGGTATCCATATCCGCCGGATACTCTCTATTCTCCACCCAGCCGCCGATGAGGTCGCACAGGATGCGGCGGAAATACTCGTGGCGGGTGTAGGACAGAAAGCTGCGGGAGTCGGTGAGCATACCCACAAAGTTGCCCAGCAGGCTCAAATTGGCAAGACTTGTCAGTTGCTCTTGCATCCCTGTTTTGTTATCATTAAACCACCAGGCGGAGCCGTGCTGCAGTTTGCCCGCCGCCTCGGTACCCTGGAAGGCGCCGATGAGGGTGTCGATGAAGGCGTTGTCGCCGGCGTCCAGGCTGTAGATGATGGTGCGGGGCAGGCGGTCGGTGGCGTACAGGGCGTCCAGCAGACCTGCCAGCGCATCCCGCGAGGGGGCGGGACCGATGCAGTCGAAGCCGGTGTCGGGACCCAGAGCCGCCAGCATACCGCTGTTGGGATTGCGCAGGCAGTTGTAGTGCAGCTGCATCACCCAGCCGCGGCGGGCGTATTCCTCGCCGCAGAACACCAGCAGAGCGGTCTTATAGGCCTCCGCCTCGGCGGTGGTGACTGCCTCACCCATCAGGGCGCGGGCGAGGATGCCGTCCACGTGCTCGGTGGGGCGGGGGGCATAGACCATATAGTCCAGACCGTGGTCGTTGGCCTTACACCCGCAGGCGGCGAAATGATCCATCCGCTGACTCAGCGCGGCCTTCACGTCGGCCACGGTGCGGATGGAGATACCGGTCAGCTCGCCCAGGGCGGTGATGTAATCGGCAAAGCCGGGTTTATCCATATTCAGCGCCTTATCGGGGCGGAAGGTGGGGGCTACCGTGGCGGTGAAGGTGTCGTCCGCCATCAGCTTTTGGTGCCACTCCAGCGTGTCCAGCGGGTCGTCGGTGGTGCCCACGAACTGCACGCGGCTCTTTTCGATAATGCCGCGGGCGCCCATATCGGGACGGGACAGAACCTCTGCCGCCAGCTGCCACACCTCTTCGGCGGTGTCGCCGTTGAGGATGCCCTCGTAGCCGAAGTAGTTTTTCAGCTCCAGATGACACCAGTGGTACATGGGATTGCCGATGGCCTTGGGCAACGCCTCGGCGAACTTTTGGAATTTCTCCCGACGGGGAGCGTCACCGGTGATGTACCGCTCGTCCACGCCGTTGGAGCGCATGATGCGCCATTTGTAATGGTCACCGGACAGCCACACGTCGAAAAGATCCTCAAAGTGCTTATCCTCGTAGATCTCTTTGGGGCTCACGTGGCAGTGGTAGTCGATGATGGGGAGGTGGGCGGCCACCTGGTGATACAGCCGTCGAGCGGTATCGGTGCCCAGCAGAAAGTCGTTGGTCATAAATGGAATCATATCCATCCCCCTTTATTGATTATCGCCGCAGCGATTCGCGGTATTCCTTGGGCGTTTTACCTAGTTGCTTTTTGAACAGCTTGCAGAAATACTGCACGTCCATAATGCCGCAGTGCATGGCCACCGTCTGGATCTGCAGATTGGTGGTGTTCAGCAGATGCACCGCGCGGTCTATGCGGCGGTTGCGGATGTATTCCAGCACCGTCTTACCCGTCTCCCGTTTAAACAGAGTCGCCAGATAGCCGGTGCTGATGCCCTGTGCCTCGGCCAGCGTGCCCAGAGAAAGCTCCGCAGAAATGTCCGAGTCGATCATCAGGATCGCCTTTTTCACGATGGTGGAGTATCGTCCGGTTGTGTGCTTTTGCACCAGGCGGCAGTACTCCGAGAACATCTTGCGCATCAGATCCGGAATGGAGTTCAGGTCGGTGGTCATCTCGATCTTTACCGCGAAATGGGAGGAGGTGCGGTCGATATAGATGGGATGAACGCCGCCTTGCTCCGCCGCCTTGCGCAGCAGGGTGTTCATAATGATGCAGTAGTTTTTGGCGTTGCGTAGCGGGTCCTGCAGTCGCTTTTCGAACAGCTGCTCGTTGAATACGCCGGACAGCATGCCGGCCTTGTGCAGCTGACCGAGGGTCACCGCCTGTATGATCTCATTCTCGTAGGCGTACCGTTGCTCCATCAGCTTCATATTGGCGGTGATCTCGTCCATATTCTGCCCCTGAGAGGCGTCCACGGCGGACACGGTCAGCAGGGAGATATCGCGGCTCTGATCCACCACCGCGTAGGAGGAGGTCTGCCACGCCTGCTCGCAGAAGGTGTCCAGCACCGAGAACAGCCACGCGCTGTCGGTGATGCAGGGGACGGCAGCGTAGTAGTCTCTCAGCAGCTTTTGTATCGGGGGCGTAGCGCCCAGCCGCTCGCCCACCTCCCATACCTCCTGGGAGGAGAGGGGGGAGAGAAGATAGGGACCGATGTACAGGATGTTTTTCTCGCTGAGCAGCGGCACCCGCAGTAGCAGGTACTGCAGGTGGAACTGATCGCTGAAGCGGTACAGGGTGCGGTCCTCGATGGATCCCACCGCCTGCTGGACGGTGGTGTCGTCGTCGGGGTCAGCCAGCAGGTTGTGCAGCCACGCCGCCATCAGTTTATCAGCGGAATCGTGCAGGGACATCAGGACGGCGTCCACGTGATTCTTTTTTAACACGTCGCAGAGAAAATTCAGTGCGCTCTCGCAGCTCACGCCGTCACCCCCTATCTATGTGCGTTATACGCCAAATAAACAATTTTCCTATCCTATTTATAGCACACCTGTGTAACATTTTCAACAGTTAATTTTAAGGAAAAATTAAAAATGTACAATTTATGAACAATTTTGTCCTATAAACTTTACACATTAATAAGTATAATTAAAATAGTCATTATGGCTTTTGTACAAAATTTAGCAAAAGGAGTAAAGACAATGAGTAAACAACCTAAACTGGATGCCAACGGGCATCGCAAATTTGGCATCCGCGACAGTATCGCCTATGCCGCCGGTGACCTGGGCTGCAACATGAGTTTTGCGCTCAAGGGCACTATGTCTATCTTCTGGACCCAGTTTATGGGTATGGATCTGTGGTACGCTCTGCTGCTTATCGTGGTGCAGGTGTGGGACGCCATCAACGATCCGCTGATCGGCTCCATCATCGACTCCGACCGCCGCACCTACAAGCGCAATAAGTTCTTAGCCTACATCTGGGCCGGCTCCATCGGTCTGATCGTGGGCGGCGCCTGCTGCTTCCTGCCCTTCCCCAGTGCCCCCGTTTGGGCTAAGTTCATCATCTTCATCGCCGGTTACGTGGTGTGGGATGCTTTCTACACCGTGGCCAACGTGCCCTACGGCTCTCTGCTGTCCCTGATCTCCAACGACGTCAAGGACCGCGCCTCTCTGTCCGCCTGGCGTTCCGTCGGCTCCATCTTCGGCAATATGCTGCCTATGGTGATCCTGCCCTTTATCATCTACGATAAGGACAACAACCTGATCGGCGAGCGCGTGTTCATCGCCGCTCTGATCATGGGCGCTCTGGGCTTTATTTGCTTCCAGTTCATGATCCGCAACACCGAGATCCGCGTGGATACCGCCGTGGCCTGCAACGAGGAGCAGCCCAAGTTCAACGTGTTCAAGGCCTTTGGCAACTTTATGAAGAACCGTCCCGCCGTGGGTGCTACTCTGGCCGCCATGGGTATGTTCATCGGTATGCAGGGTGCCACCACCGCCGTGACCGTCATCTTCCAGTCCTACTTCAAGAACGTGCAGATCTCCGGTGTGGTACAGCTGTTTGCTATGATCCCCATCGTGGTGTTCACCCCCTTGGCCCGTAAGATGGTGGCCAAGTACGGTAAGAAGGAGCTGGCCACCTTCGGCTCTATCTGCTCCATTGTTGCCGCCGCCGGCCTGTTCATCATCACCCCCAACAACACCGGTCTGGATCTGATCATCTATATTATCTGCCAGCTGTTCTACAGTTTGGGTCTGGGCATCTACTCCACCGTTTCTTGGGCTATGATGGGCGACGCCATCGACTACAACGAGTGGAAGTTCGGCACCCGCGAAGAGGGTACCGTCTACTCCCTGCACTCCTTCTTCCGCAAACTGGCTCAGGGCATTGGTCCCTCTCTGGTTCTGGTAATTATGGTCGCCCTGGGTTACGTTGGTACCGACGAGGGCAACCAGGCTTGGCAGGTCGCTGTCAATATGCGCTATCTGGTAGCCGGCACCTTCCTGTTCTCCGCTCTGCTGCAGTTCATCGGTCTGGGCTTGGTCTACAACCTGGATAAGAAGACCATGGAGAAGATGAATGCCGAGCTGGCCGAGCGTCACACCGCCGCTGCGGCCGAGTAATCATCCCCCTATCCCATAGTATAGTTTTGCCGTATCACCCTGTCGGTTTTCCGGCAGGGTGATATTTTTTAAAAAAGTTTACACAGTTTCCACACTTTTTGGGACAACTGTGGTATAATGAGTCTATCAATTTCGGATGGAGGTATACACCTATGAGAACTGTATTGAGTCTGAATCGCAAATGGGCTTTTACGAAGATGGCGGACGCCATCCCCACCGCCATTGACAGTAAGTGGGATTTCGTCAACATCCCCCACTGCTGGAATGCCATCGACGGTCAGGACGGTGACAACGATTACTATCGCGGCACCGCCTATTACGCCAAGAGCATCAGCAAGGCCGACCTGCCCACGGCGGATCGGTATTATCTGGAGCTGCGGGGCACCAATTCCTCTGCCGACGTTTACCTGAACGGTAAGCATCTGGCGCACCACGACGGCGGCTATTCCACCTGGCGCGTTAACCTGACCGATGCGCTGGAGGTCAATAACCTGCTGGTGGTGGCGGTGGATAACAGCGCCAATGAGACCGTTTATCCCCAGACCGCCGACTTTACCTTTTACGGCGGTATGTACCGCGACGTGAACCTGATCTGCGTGCCCGAGAGCCACTTTGACCTGGACTTCTACGGCGCGCCCGGTATCGCCGTCACCCCCGTGATCAACGGCGCCGACGCTACCGTTAAGGTGGACACCTACATCACCGACAGCAAGATGGGTCAGACCGTCCGCTACACCGTCTATGACGCCGAGGAGAAGGTCATCGCCACCGTGGAGTCGGCTGACACCTCCGTGGAACTGACCATCCCCAACGTGCACCTGTGGCACGGCCGTAAGGATCCCTATCTGTACTGCTGTGAGGCAGAGCTGATGGAGGACGGCGAGGTCATTGACAACGTGTGCACCCGCTTCGGCTGCCGCACCTTTGAGATCGATCCCGACAACGGCTTTATCCTCAACGGTGAGGAGTATCCCCTGCGGGGCGTATCCCGTCACCAGGATCGCTGGGGTCTGGGTAACGCTCTGTTGCCCGAGCATCATAAGGAGGACATCGAGTTTATCTACGAGCTGGGTGCCACCACCATCCGTCTGGCCCACTATCAGCACGATCAGTATTTCTACGACCTGTGCGATGAGTACGGTCTGGTCATCTGGGCGGAGATCCCCTATATCTCCCGCCATATGCCCGGCGGTCGCGAGAACACCGTCAACCAGATGAAGGAGCTCATCTCCCAGAACTACAACCACCCCTCTATCGTGGTGTGGGGTCTGTCCAACGAGATCACCATCGGCGGCAGCACCGACGACCTGCTGGAGAATCATAATATCCTCAACGACCTGTGTCACGAGATGGATAAGACCCGTCTGACCACCATTGCCGCGGTGTCTATGTGCAAGATGGACGATCCCTATCTGCAGATCCCCGACGTGGTGTCCTACAACCACTATTTGGGCTGGTACGGCGGCGAGACCTCTATGAACGGTCCCTGGTTCGATAAGTTCCACGCCACCCATCCCACCATCCCCATCGGTTGCTCCGAGTACGGCTGTGAGGCGCTGAACTGGCACACCTCCGACCCCAAGCAGGGCGACTATACCGAGGAGTATCAGGCCTATTACCACGAGGAGCTGATCCGTCAGCTGTTCACCCGCAAGTATATGTGGGCCACCCACGTGTGGAATATGTTTGACTTCGGTGCCGACGCCCGTAACGAGGGCGGCGAGGACGGTCAGAACCACAAGGGTCTGATGACCTTCGACCGTAAGTATAAGAAGGATTCCTTCTACGCCTACAAGGCGTGGCTGTCCGACGAGCCCTTTGTCCACCTGTGCGGCAAGCGGTACATCGACCGCGTGGAGGACGTGACCCGCGTCACCGTATACTCCAACCTGCCGGCGGTGGAGCTGTTCGCCAACGGCGTGTCCCTGGGCGTGAAAGAGGCTCCCGACCACTTCTTCTATTTTGACGTGCCCAACAGCGGCGAGACCGTGCTGAAGGCGGTGGCGGGCGACTGCACCGACGAGAGCCTCATCCGCAAGGTGGACACCTTTAACGAGGAGTACCGCCTGAAGGAGAAGGGCGCTGTCCTCAACTGGTTCGACATCGACGCTCCCGAAGGCTATCTGTCCCTCAACGACAAGATGAGCGACATCATCTCCACCCTGCAGGGCAAGATGCTGTTTATGAGTATGGCGGGCAAGATGCTGGGCGGCAAGGGCAAGAACGGCGAGGCCCCCAAGATGGAGGCCATGGGCTTCGAGATCAATGCCGATATGATGAGCATGATGGGCGGCTTTACCGCGCTGCGTCTGTTCACCCTGATGGGCGGTATGATGGACGTGAAGTTCACCAAGGAGCAGCTGCTGGATATTAACAAGAAGCTGAACAAGATCAAAGCCCCTAAAAAGTAATTAGGTATAAGTAAAACCCCCGGCAGCGTTGCCGGGGGTTTTCTTATATATAAGGATTATTATATGAAAGCGTAAGGTTTACAGCTTGGGACCGGCCTCAACCAGAGCCTTGCCCTCGTCATTACCGGTGTACTTATTGAAGTTCTTGATAAAGCGGGCGGCCAGATCCTTTGCCTTCTCTTCCCAGATACCGGCGTCGGCGTAGGTGTCGCGGGGATCCAGAATGGTGGGATCCACGCCGGGCAGAGAGGTGGGCACCTCAAAATCGAAATAGGGGATCTTCTTGGTCTCGGCCTTCAGGATGGAGCCGTCCAGGATGGCGTCGATGATGCCGCGGGTGTCCTTAATGGAGATGCGCTTGCCGCTGCCGTTCCAGCCGGTGTTGACCAGATAGGCCTTGGCGCCGGACTTCTCCATCTTCTTGACCAGCTCCTCGCCGTACTTGGTGGGGTGCAGCTCCAGGAAGGCGGCGCCGAAGCAGGCGGAGAAGGTGGGGGTGGGCTCGGTGATGCCGCGCTCTGTGCCCGCCAGCTTAGAGGTAAAGCCGGACAGGAAGTAGTACTGGGTCTGCTCAGGGGTCAGAATGGACACGGGGGGCAGCACGCCGAAGGCGTCGGCGGACAGGAAGATCACGTTCTGAGCGTCGGGGCCCTTGGACACGGGACGCACGATCTTCTCGATGTGGTCGATGGGGTAGGACACGCGGGTGTTCTCGGTGACCGAGCCGTCGGCGAAGTCGCACTTGCCGTTCTCGTCCACGGTGACGTTCTCCAGCAGAGCGTTGCGCTTGATGGCGTTGTAGATGTCCGGCTCGGAGTCGGGATCCAGGTTGATGACCTTGGCGTAGCAGCCGCCCTCGAAGTTGAAGACGCCCTCGTCGTCCCAGCCGTGCTCGTCATCGCCGATGAGCAGACGCTTGGGGTCGGTGGACAGGGTGGTTTTGCCGGTGCCGGACAGACCGAAGAACAGGGCGGTGTTCTCGCCGTTCATATCGGTGTTGGCGGAGCAGTGCATGGAGGCCATACCGTTCAAGGGCAGGTAGTAGTTCATCATAGAGAACATACCCTTTTTCATCTCACCGCCGTACCAGGTGTTCAGGATGACCTGCTCCTTGGAGGTCAGGTTGAAGATGGCGGCGGTCTCGGAGTTCAGACCCAGCTCCTTATAGTTGGTGACCTTGGCCTTGGCGGCGTTGTAGGACACGAAGTCGGGCTCGAAGTTCTCCAGCTCCTCCGCGGTGGGGGCGATGAACATATTCTTGACGAAGTGAGCCTGCCAGGCCACCTCCATAATGAAGCGGATGGCCATACGGCTGTCCTTGTTGGTGCCGCAGAATACGTCCATCACGTACAGCTTTTTGTTGCTCAGCTGCTCCACAGCCAGACGCTTGCACTCGTCCCAAGCCTCCTGGGAGGCGGGCTTGTTATCATTGGCGTACTCCTCGCTGGTCCACCACACGGTGTCCTTGGAGGTGTCGTCCATGACGATGAACTTATCCTTGGGGGAGCGACCGGTATAGATACCGGTCATCACGTTGACAGCGCCCAGCTCGGTCAGCTGACCCTTTTCGAAGCCCTCCAGAGAGGGATCCATCTCGGCCTCGAACAGCTCCTCGTAGGAGGGGTTGTAAACGATTTCCTTGACGCCGGTGATGCCGTATTTTTTCAGATCAATCATAGTGCATTCTCCTTCTTGGGAAATTTTATTCGAAATCAAAGTCAGTATACCACATTTACGGGAGAAAATCAATTGTTGTTTTTGAATATTTTGTTACAATTCTCGTCTGTATTTTGGATATTACTAATCTGATTATTATGATTCTATGACTGGGTTTTTTATAACTGGACACGACGCTTATGAATTGCAACAAAAAATCCCCGTGGATTGCTCCACGGGGATTTTGTTATGCGCTATAAATCTGAGTGATCAGATTAGCCCTTGATAGCAGCCTGAGCGGCGGCCAGACGGGCGATCGGCACGCGGAAGGGAGAGCAGGACACATAGTCCAGACCGATCTTATGGCAGAACTCGACGGACATGGGGTCGCCGCCGTGCTCACCGCAGATGCCGTAGTGCAGCTTTCTGCCGGAAGCCTTGCCCTTGGAAACAGCCATTTCCATCAGCAGGCCGACACCGTTCTGGTCCAGCTTTGCGAAGGGATCGTTCTCGTAGATCTTGCTCTCGTAGTAAGCATTCAGGAACTTGCCTGCGTCGTCACGGGAGAAGCCGAAGGTCATCTGAGTCAGGTCGTTGGTGCCGAAGCAGAAGAACTCAGCTTCCTTGGCGATCTCGTCAGCGGTCAGACAAGCTCTGGGGATCTCGATCATGGTGCCGACTTCGTACTTCAGCTCCACGCCTGCAGCGGCGATCTCAGCGTCAGCGGTCTTGACAACAACATCCTTAACGAACTTCAGTTCCTTCACGTCGCCAACCAGGGGGATCATGATTTCGGGAACGTTGTTCCAGTCGGGATGACGCTT
>JAZQKF010000095.1:0-30382 GCA_045542015.1 Acutalibacteraceae bacterium | reverse complement strand
TTGGCCCCCGACTTACCCAACTGGGTCACGGGGAAGTTTTTTTGATGCCGGTGGCCTATGGATGCTCTCGAACCGGAGAGTTTTGCCGCAGGCAAAACTCAAGCGCACACCGCAAACAGCCACATAATCAAAAGTGCCTTTCTTGTCTTGCGGTGGGCGACGGTTCTGAGTCCTCGACTACGGCTTCGCCGAAGTCGGAGATATATTTCAACCTCATCTGCCACCGTCTTTTCCGTCCGCGCCATCCGCCCGCGCGGTTTCTCCCCCTTGACTTTGCCGTGCAATTCCTATATTATAAACATATAATAAATCTCCCTTTGCGGAATGTATGAAAGGATAGGACGATATGAAACACACCATTTTCCGTTTACTGGCGCTGGCGCTGGCCGTGCTGATGGTCGTGGGTATGACCGCCTGCGGCAATACCGCCCAGCAGCCCGACGACGACACCGACGTGAGCACCACCACCTCTGCCGAGACCACTCTGGGCGAGGACGCTCCGTCCACCACCGCGGGCGAATCCACCACCGCCGCCACCAAGGGCACCGATAACAAAAAGCCCGTCAGCACCAAAAAGCCCACCAAGTCCACCACCAGCGGTAAGCACGTGGTCACCTTCACCACCGCTGAGGAGGTCACCGAGTCCACCACCGCCCTCCCCAAGAACCCCCTGCGGGTGCTGTCCATCGGTCACTCCTTCAGTAAGGATGCCATGGTCACCTATCTGTGGGATATGCTGGAGTCCAGCGGCAAATACGACTACATCGTCATCGCCTACCTGTACTTCCCCGGCTGCTCTCTGGACAGACAGTGGGATCACATCTCCGGCCGCCCCGGCACGGATAAGGAGGGGCGCCCCTACGAGTACGAGGAGTACAGCAAGACCGACCCCTACACCGGCACCTGGGAGAAGCAGTATAAGGACGGCGACGCCAAGAATCTGGCCGAGTACGCCATCAAAGACGAGAAGTGGGACGTCATCACCCTGCAGCCCTCCCCCGACTACGGTCCCGGTCCCGAGCTGTGCGGCGGCACCAACGACTACGAAGACGTAGGAAACATCCTCAACTGGATCCGCAGCAACAAGACCAACGCCAAGGCGAAGGTCTATTACCATATGACCTGGGCCTTCTCCACCGACTGTAAGCTGTGGAGCTTCTCCTACTGCGACTGGGATCAGATGAAGCAGTATCAGGCCTTTGTCAACGCCACCAAGAAGTACATCTTCAACGCCCATCCCAACCGCTTCGCGGGGATCATCCCCGCCGGCACCGCCATCCAGAACGCCCGCTCCTCTAAGCTGGGCGACGTGTTCAACATGCCCGGCGGCTATGAGGCGGACAACCGCACCGCCAAGGACGGCTATCACCTGAATGACCGCGGCGACTGCGTGGCGGCGCTGACCTGGTACGCCGTGCTGACCGGCAAGTCGGCCAAGACCGCCGCGTGCCCCGCCCAGTGGAAGAGCGAGTGGAGCATCTTCACCAAGGCGGTGGACGCCGCCGTCAAGAAGCCCTACGAGGTCACCGACTGCTGATACATCCGAGTAGCTGCGCCGCTCGCCTCACAGGGGCGGGCGGCTTTGCACATCGGACAGAAAGAGAGGAAATCCTATGCAGATGAACTTGCGTAACCTAACGGCGCTGGTGCTGGCAACGGTACTGCTGCTGACGCTGACCGCCTGCGGCAATACCGCCAAGCAGCCCGCCGCCGACCCCGATGTGAGCGACACCACCACAACCACGGCGGAGAACACCACCTCCGCCACCGAAACCACCACCGCCTCGACGACCACCACCACCGGTCAGCCTGTTCTGAAAGAGACCTCCAAGAAAACCACCACCAGCGGAAAAAAGGTAGTCACCTTTACCACCGAAGCCACCACCACCTCCACCACCAAGGATAAGTCCAAGGGCAAGGCCATTAAAATCCTGGCCATCGGCAACAGCTTCTCGGTGGATGCCATGAACAACCACCTGTTCGACATCTTCGAGGCGGCGGGCTATACCGACATCACCCTGGGCAACCTGTATATCGGCGGCTGCTCGCTGGATATGCACTACGCCAACCTGCGGGAGAACAAACCCGCCTATACCTTCTATCTCAACACCGACGGCGAGTGGTCCCAACACGCCGACACCACCCCCGCCACCGCCTTTGGCAAGGCGCGCTGGGACGTGGTGACCATCCAGCAGGTCAGCAGCACCTCCGGTGTTGCCAGCAGCTACGTCAACCTGCAAAAGACGCTGGATCTCATCAAGCAGAAGGAGCCCCAGGCCAAGATATACTGGCATATGACCTGGGCCTATCAGCAAAACAGTACCCACGAGGCCTTTGTCCATTATAACAAGGATCAGATGACTATGTATAAGGCCATCACCTCCACCGTCCAATCCAAGGTGGCACCCAACAAGGCCATCTACGGCGTCATCCCCTCCGGCACCGCCATCCAGAATCTGCGCACCTCCGAGCTGGGGGATACCCTCACCTCCGACGGCTATCACCTGGAGGACATCTACGGCGATTATACCGCCGCCCTGACCTGGTTCTGCACCATCACGGGAGAGGCACCGGACGCCACGGATTATCGCCCCGTCCGCTCCTACTGGGGCGACATCACCAAGGCGGTCTCCAACGCCGTCAAAAAGCCCTATCAGATCACCGCGTGCTGAACACACAAACAGAAAACCCCTCATTCTCGGAATGAGGGGTTTTTCGTTTAGTTCTCGGTATATTGTGCGTTAAATTCCTTGAGCGCCGCCACGTAGCCGTCGGGGTCCACGGGATAGCACAGCCCGTGCCCCGCGCCGGGGATGATCACCAGCCGTTTTGGGGCGGTGCAGGCTTCGTAATTGATACGGCTCATCTCGCAGGGGACGAAATCGTCGGTATCCCCGTGGTAGAAGATGATGGGCAGGCGGCTGTTGGCCGCCGCGGCGGCGGCGTCCGCCTGATTGGGATCGAAGCCGCCGTACACCATCGCCCCCAGCCGCACCAGCGGATACAGCAGGTTGGCAGGCAGTCCGATCTGTTTGATCACTTTTTTAATAATATCGCGGGCGTTGGTGTAACCGCAGTCCGCCAGCACCCCCTTGACCTGCGGGGGCAATTCCTGCGCCGCCGCCATCAGCACGGTGGAGGCGCCCATAGACACGCCGCCGATATACAGGGTGCAGTCCTCGCCGAAGCGGCGCACCGCCTCCTGCGCCCACAGCGCCACGTCCTCGCTCTCGCGGATACCGAAGGTGATGACGTGTCCGTCGCTGCGCCCATTGCCCCGCTGATCCACCAGCAGGGCGCTGTGCCCCACCGAGAAACAGCGCTGCACCGCACCGCACATATCCCGCGCGGAGTGACCGCGGTAGCCGTGGAACAGTATCTCCACCGGCGCGTCGGGGGTCAGGGGGTAATACCGACCCCGCAGGGTCAGCCCGTCAGGGGTGGTGACGCTCCACTCCTCCCGCTCCATCGCCTCGGTCTCACGGTGCCACCGCTCAAAGTCGGGGTAAAAGGGCTCGTAGATCTTGCCGGGGATGAGGCGCTCCTCTTCCAGCCGTTTTTCGGTGCGGGCGGGATTATAAAACGCCAGAAAGAAGCATCCGAAGCAAACCGCCAGCAGCACCGCCAAAGCACCCAGCAGCACGTATAACCAAGTCATATCCTCATCTCCTTTCGTATCTGTCACCATCAGTATACCACCCTCTGCCAATCATTTCAAGATAACCGGCGCGTGATTTTTCTTGCTTTTTTGACAGTTTTCGTGTATGGTAGTATTGTGAGAAGTTTGTGCCCCTTACACAACCGACGGCTATGCCTTTCGAGAACAAATAGGGTGAAAAGCGCCAAAATCCGCTGCTTTAAGGCAGGTTCGGATTTGTTGCTCTACCCTATGCAAGGAGTGAACATATGAATATCGACGTGAATTACAAAAACAAAAAGCGGTATAACACCGCCCGCTATCCCATCCGCCAGCCCAAGATCATCACCTGGCTGATCTGGCTGCTGTCCCGCCTGACCCTGCCCCGTGTGCCGTGGAAGGTGGAGAAGGTCAATATGGAGGGTCTCAAGCCCCCGTATATGATGCTGAGCAATCATATGTATTTCGTGGACTTCAAGCTGGCGGCCATGGGCACCGGCTCCCATCGGGTGAACAACGTGGTGACCATCGATGGCTACTACCGCCGCCCCTTTCTGCTGGAGTGGATCGGTGCCATCTGCCACCGCAAATACACCATGGATCTGCATCTCATCAAGTCCATCGCCAAGGTGCTCCGTCGGGGCGACGTGCTGAGCATGTATCCCGAGGCCCGCTACACCCCCTGCGGCGTGCTGGAGTATATGCCCGAATCCCTGGGCAAGCTGGTGAAGATGAACAAGGTGCCGGTGGTGACGGTGGTGCACCACGGCAACCACATTCACTCCCCCTTCTGGGACTTCCGCCACAAGCGGAAGGTGCCGCTGCACACCGTAATGACCCTCACCCTCACCCCCGAACAGATCCAGAATATGACGGTGGATGAGATCAACGCCCATCTGCGGCAGGCTCTGGACTACGACGAGTATAAGTACGTTAAGGACAACGGCATCCGCGTCACCGAGCCCTTCCGCGCCCAGGGTATGCATAAGGTGCTGTATCAGTGCCCCCACTGCGGCGCGGAGCATAAGATGAACTCGGCGGGCACTCAATTGTTCTGCGAGGCCTGCGGCAAGCGCTGGACCCTGAACGAGGATATGACCCTCACCGCCCAGAGCGGCGAAACCGAATTCTCCCACGTGCCGGACTGGTATAAGTGGGAAAAGGCGCAGGTGGAACAGCAGATCGCCGACGGCACCTACTCCTTTGAGGACGAGGTGGAGGTATTCTCGATGCCCCGCTGCTGGAAATTTGAAAAGCTGGGGATGGCCCGCGTGCGCCACACCGTCGAAAACGGCTGGGAGCTGTGGGGTCACTACCGCGGCGAGGACTATTACATCCACCGCAAGCCCCACCAGCAGAACGCCCTGCACGTGGAATACGACTTCCAGTACATTAAGCCGCTGGACTGCTTTGACATCTCCCCCGAAAACGATTCCTTCTACTGCTATCCCCAGACCCGTGAGAACGTGCTGACCAAGCTGGCCTTTGCCACCGAGATCATCCATCTCCGCGACCGAGCCAAAGTAAACGCCTGATAAAAACAGCCGCTATCCGACGATAGCGGCTGTTTTTTCGGTTACATCTTCTTCTGGAAGGACATACAGTCGGTGCACTGGTCCTGATTGGGACTGCACTCGTGGGTGCCGACGTTAATGGTGTCCAGACTGCAATAATCCTCACAGCTGCAATGGTTCTTGCAGGAGGTAACGGTGCAGTGGATGCTGCGGTTGGCCTTTTCCATCGTTAGGAGCTCCTTTCTAACCGATATTCGCCGTCACAGACGGCTACGATTAGTATGCCCGTCAGGTTTTCCACAATTCCGTCACCGACCCGAAAGTGTATCCCATTTCCTTCCATTTTGTAATCACCTCGTCCAGCACCGCCGCGTTGGTGGCGCTGGTGGAGTGCAGCAGCACCACCGCCCCCGGGTGGATGCGTCCCACCAGTTTCTCCAGCGCCTGCTCACGGGTGGGCTGTTTATCCACGTACCAGTCCACGTACGCCAGCGACCAGAACAGGGTGTGATACCCCGCCTCGGACGCCATACGCAGATTTTCCTCCGAATACACCCCACGGGGCGGGCGGTAAATGGGCGGCATCCGCTGCCCCGTCAGAGCGGCGTAGGCGTCCTCCACGGCGGTGAGCTCCGCCAGAAACGCCTCCCGCTCCCCGATCTGCGCCATATCGGGGTGGCTGTGGGTGTGGTTGCCCACCGTGTGTCCCTCCGCCACCATCCGTTTGACCAGGTCGGGAGCGGATTCCAGATAGTGCCCCACCACGAAAAAGCAGGCGGGGACGCCGTGCTTTTTCAGCGTGTCCAATATGGCGGGGGTGTAGCCGTTTTCGTACCCTGCGTCAAAGGTGAGATAGATGCGCTTTTCATTCGTATCCCCCAGATAGCATGCCCCGTACTCCGCCAGGCGGTCGGCGGCAACGTTGCCCGCGGGCGGCTGACCCTCGGCGGGAAAAGACAGCCCCCAATTCTCCGCCGCCACAGCGGCGGCAGGGCGGCGGGACAGGCTCAGTCCGCACACCCCCACCGCCAGCGCACACACCCCCGCCAGACACCACCGCCACCCTCGGCGGGAAATCAACACAAACATAAACACTCCTCCCATCACAAAACAAAAATATTGTGTTTGAATGGAAATTATGTTAAAATATTCGTGAATGGTTTAAAAAAGGAAGTGCGCGCCTATGCTGAAACGTTTTGCCTCGTATTACAAGCCGTATATCGGTCTTTTCGTGCTGGATCTGTTCTGCGCCCTGCTGGTGGCGGCGGTGGATCTGATCTACCCTCTGATGTCCAACTACGCGCTGAAGACCCTCATCCCCCAGAGCAAGATCGACGCCTTTGTATGGCTGATGGTGATCCTCACCGCCGCATATCTGCTGCGGGGCTTCCTGCAGTTTGTTATCGCCTATTGGGGGCACCTGCTGGGCGTGTATATGGAGACGGATATGCGCCGCGAGCTGTTCGGACACCTGCAGAAGCTGTCCTTCCGCTTCTACGACAAGCACCGCACCGGCGAGCTGATGAGCCGCGTGGTGAGCGACCTGTTCGAGGTGGTGGAGCTGGCGCACCACGGTCCCGAGGACCTGTTTATCTCCTGCATCACCCTCATCGGCTCGCTGATCGTGATGTTCACCTTCCAGTGGAAGCTGGCGCTGGTCATCACGCTGCTGGTACCGCTGCTGGTGGGCTTTACGGTGATGCGCCGCAAGAAAATGGGCGCCTCCAGCCGCAAGGTGAAGGAGAAGGTGGCGGTGATCAATTCCAACATCGAATCCAGCATCAGCGGCGTCCGCACCGCCAAAGCGTTCACCAACGAGGAGTACGAGATGGCGAAATTCACCGACGGCTGCAGCCAGCATCGGCAGGCGCGCCGCGGATTCTATAAGCAGATGGGCATCTTCCACGCCGGCACCGAGGTGATCACCAATCTGATCAACCTGGCGGTGATCGCGGCGGGCGGTATCCTCATTTTCAGCGACGGTATGGATTACGTGGATCTGCTGACCTTTACCATGTACGTGTCCTCCTTCCTGGGTCCGGTGCGGAAACTGGCTTTCTTCGCCGAGCAGTACACCACCGGCATGGCGGGCTTCACCCGCTTTCAGGAGCTGATGGCTATCCAGCCGGACATTGTGGACGCCCCCGACGCCACCCCGCTGGTGTGCCGCGGCGGGCGCATCGAGGTGCAGGACGTCACCTTCGCCTACGATAAGGGGGTGGAGGTGCTGGAGCACGTGTCCCTCACCGTCCCCGCCGGCAAGACGCTGGCGCTGGTGGGTCCCTCCGGCGGCGGCAAGACCACCCTGTGCCATCTGATCCCCCGCTTTTACGAGATTATGGACGGCAAGATCACCATCGACGATCAAGATATCCGCGGAGTCACCCTGCGCTCCCTGCGGGAGCAGGTGGGCATCGTCCAGCAGGACGTGATGATCTTCGCCGGCACCGTGATGGACAACATCCGCTACGGCCGTCTGGACGCCACCGACGAAGAGGTGATGGAGGCCGCCAAAAAGGCGGAGATCCACGACGCCATTATGGAGATGCCCGACGGGTACAACACCTACGTGGGTGAGCGGGGCATTATGCTCTCCGGCGGACAGAAGCAGCGGGTGAGCATCGCCCGCATATTCCTGAAGAATCCCCCCATCCTGCTACTGGATGAGGCTACCTCGGCGCTGGATACCGTCACCGAGGCCCATATCCAGGCGGCGCTGGAGAAGCTGTCCCAGGGGCGCACCACCCTCATTATTGCTCACCGCCTGTCCACCATCCGCAACGCGGACCTTATCGCCTACATCGACGGCGAGGGCATCCGCGAGACCGGCACCCACGCCGAACTGCTGGAAAAGGACGGCTACTACGCCAAACTCCACGCGGCGACTCAAGCGATACAGTAATAAAAAAGACCCCTTGGGGCACCCTCCGTAAGGAAGGTGCCCCAAGGTGACTCTTGTATCTAAACTGAATAATTGGTTTTGTTAAGCGGTATAGCCATTGGTTATGCCGTTTTTTGTTACACACTTTTTCAAAGTGTGTAACCCACTATGACACTTTCTCAGATACTCTGAGCAAAGCTGTTAGCGAGCTCTTTGATGGTGATCTTACTAAGTTGTCAAATATGACTGTATGATTTTTAACCTGTTTTTTGCGCTACGTCAAAAAAGACAACAAAAGTTGTCTAATATGACTACCGTTTCTTAAAATGATGTGTTATAATGTAGGAAAAGGGGGCTGAGACTGTGAATGATTTAAAGAAAAACATCGACCATTATATGAATTTAAAGGGAATAAAAATGTATAGTCATTTGTTGGCGGATATTGCACACGAATTAGGTATTAAAGGCCAAGATGTATATGAATTTGCAAATAGAGAAAAATCTAATTTTTCAAAAATGTTAAAGGGTGAGCGTCCGCTTAAATATGAATTTATTATTCCTTTAGAAAAAATATTTGGTGTGTCATTGGCACGATTAATGGATAAAAACGCATATAAACTACCTGTAGAAAAAGAAAACGTGCCATTTAACAAAGGATTTAGATATTATGCATATTTAGACGATCCGCAATTATACAAAAATGAATTTGATCTGTTGCTGGCATGCGACGGAAAACCTATCATTACTCAAACAGATGAATTTGGCAAAACCTTTCTTGATTATGTTGTTGAATACCATTCGGTCAATGGAGTGAGATATCTTCACGAAGAGTATGGAATAAAATTAAAAATGTATCATAATCAATTTGAATTCAGAAAAGACAAGGGAATAACTTGGATTAATTTTGAAAATAGTGTAGAATTCGCACGTCTTGTAGCGAGTATGAACGATGTTGAATTGTTTAATAGTATCTATGATTCCTATTATATGTTTTTTGCTTGCGGTTACTATGATGTTGGTAGTTGTATTTTCGCCAACAATGATTTTTTAGAATTAATATTGGATAATGAAGATATTTTCGAATCTATATTTGAAGAAAAAAAGTATGTTTTTGAATTGGGCAATATTGCTAAGCGCAAAAAACAAGTTCAATCTATTACATATTATTCTATTAATCCGATAATTAATAATTGCTTGAGACACGCCTTGAAGAACTTAGATAAATATAAGCAAAGAGCGCATGCAATATTGAAATTTGGTATCGACTATAACCGAAAGAAAGCTACCAACATAGATTTTAGTAATTATTATATTTGTAATGAGCTTGGTGCTTTAAAAAACTTCAAAGATGAAGAATTTTATGAATTGAGTATTTTTGCTGACGTAGAAACAAGCGATACTGAAATTCAAGCATTGATTTCTCAATTGCCACGTTTTAATAAATACTAAAGGAGGAAAATTATGGGTGAACATTTTTTTGATTATGAGGACGGCGATTTTGCTTATTCTATATCTGACAATATGGCAATAGATTCTGACGGAGATTTATTGATGAGAATGGGAGATAATATGGCAATGGATTTGGATTCGGGCGAATTGCATATTATATCCGGTTGGCCTAACAAAGACGATGACGACTAAAATAACGGCGGTAGGAAGGTTAAAAACCTCTCTGCCGCCGTTATGATTGATTACAAAGCCGAAAGGAGACAACTTCCTTACGGAGTGTCTCCCTTCGGGGGGCTTTTTTTATTCCTTCCAAAACCGTGAGATCATTCCTCATTACTAATTACTAATTACTCATTCCTCATAAATAATCATTTCTCATACAGCCGTCCGTCCTCGATGCGAACGCGACGGGGACAGGCGGCGCCGATGGCGGGGTCGTGGGTGATGATCACCACCGTGTGTCCCGCCCCGCCAAGCCGCTTGAGCAGGCTCATCACCTCGCCGCCGGCGGCGGTGTCCAGGTTACCGGTGGGCTCATCCGCCAGCAGTAGCGGCGGGCGTCCCGCCATCGCCCGCGCCACCGCTACCCGCTGCTGCTGTCCGCCGGACAGCTGGGCGGGGCGGTGATCCATCCGCTGCTCCAAACCCACCCGCTCCAGGCTCTCCCGCGCCAGACGGCGGCGGGTGTCCTCCGGCACACCGCGGTAGATCAGCGGCAGCTCCACGTTCTCCAGGGCGGTGAGCTCCGGCAGCAGGTGAAACCCCTGAAACACAAACCCCACCGTGCGACTGCGCACGTCCGACAGCGCCCGCTCCCCCATACGCGCCACCGCCTGCCCGTCCAGCCGATACTCCCCCGCCGTGGGGGTGTCCAGACACCCCAGCAGGTTCATCAGCGTGGATTTGCCGCTGCCGGAGGGTCCCAGTATGGCCACCATCTCCCCCCGCATCACCGTAAAGTCCACGTCCTTCAGCGCGTCCAACCTCTGTCCGCCCACTGTGTATTCCTTGCAGATTCCCCGCATCTCGATCAACGGCTTTATGTCGATCACCTTCCTCATACAGAAATAACACATACAGTGTGTGTCGGCAACCGCAAAATAAACCGGTGATTATTTGGAATAAAAAAAGACCTGTGCATCTGCACAGGTCTTTTTATTTATACGGTAACTTTTTCTTTCTTTTTGATAATAGCGCCGCGCACCATATAGAACACGCCCAGATACACGAACAGCAGTACCGCCACACACAGGGGATACCACAGGGGACTGCCGCCCACCAGATTATACAGAATGTCGTAGGGGGTGCCGTCCCCCGCCATCAGGAACATATAGTTGTAGTCCGCCAGGAGGTTGACCCCATAGGCCACCGCGCAGAAGCCGCCCAACACCCCAAAGGTGATGGGGACGTTTCGCTTTTCCAGCTTGACCATGCCGGCGCAGAACAGATACAGCGCCGCAAAGCCGCTGATGCAGTGGGTAACGCCGGACACCACATTGGTGAAGCTCAGCACGGGATAGGCGTTGTAGTTCTGGGCGGCGCCCACGGTGCCCAGCACCGCCCCCAACAGACCGAAAGCCGCCACAAAATCGGCGGAGGCCTCCTGCAGTCGCCCTTTGGTAAAGGCGGCCAGCGGAATGGTGATGAGCTGGATGGAACAGAGGAACAGCGGCAGGTTATACAGGATGCCGTCGTACCACGGCGCATCGCCGCTCAGGTGTTTCTCATAGCAGGCCAGGGCGATCTTGATCAGCTCAAAGCCGTCGATAAGCACCGCCGCCCACACCATCACGCGGTTCTGGGTGCGGGTGTCGCGGGTGCGGTTGCGGCGACCCAGCCACACGCCCAGCGCGGTCATGGTCACCAGCAGCAGACCCACAAAGGTCAGGTGCTGCCAGGAATAGGCGCCCTCGGGCGGGCGGGTATAGCCGCCGATGCCGAAAAACTCACGAATGATCTCCACGGGGATCCCTCCTTGCATACGGGTGGAATATAGGAGGCATTATAGCAGGTTTTTCCGCCCTTGGCTATAATTATGACAAGATTGTAATGTTTTGGAGTAAAAAAGAAAAGCTCTCCCGTAGGAGAGCTTTTTGTTATCGTCCTTCAAAATAATTTTCGACCATTCGAGCAGTTTTGTGATCAATCTCAAACACTTCGCCATCAATCAAATACAAATAGTATCGTTTATCGCTTTTTTGCTCCATTTTCAGGATTTGGGGAAGATTAATCCATATTTTTGAACCATCGTTCTTTTCTAATACGAGTTTAAAAAACGCATAAAACCTCTCCTTTTCAATTCCTCTATCATCGATGCCGTACAGACACGGAAAATGACTGTTAACACGATAATATAATAAATGGTCTTATTTGTCAAGGTGTGATGTTACATAATATTTTTGAGGGTGGTAGAGTTATATTTGAACTCTGCACCAGCGCAAGGGTTGATTATTCTCCTATGAAAATCTATCAAAACCAGTCAAGAGGGATTTTCTATTGCTACTCCATTGCTACTCTGTACTACGCCAGCGTAAAGGGAGATTGTAGGGGCGGGCGTCCCCGACCGCCCGTTAGCCTCCCTCTCCGAGGGTAGCGGAGCGACACGAGCGGCAATGAATGACAGTCCAGTGGACTGTCAGAACCGCGAGTGGACCGAGCCGCAGCGAGAGGGTGGCACGGCGTAAGCCGTGACGGAGGGATTTAGATGCAAATAGTGGCGATTTCGCCGCAGGCGAAAGACCGACTGTCTAAGTCGGTCAGACAATATTTGACCGACTTCGGCGCAGCCGAATGTCGGCGAGACTTTGAACTCCCGTTTTGGCTGAGATTGGCTTTCGTTCCCAAACAGGACAGTGGTTCAGCCAAAACGCTGAGTTTTCCGCCTGTGGCGGAAAACATCGGTGAGTCAAGAACCTCCATCCACCACGAGGACAAAAAAATAGGGAGTACCCGAATGGGTACTCCCTATTTTTGGTCCGAGTGGCGAGACTTGAACTCACGGCCTCTTGACCCCCAGTGAGACCCTTGCAGGGTCTCCAGAAGAAGCGCGCTCTCATCCCACAACCACGCGGATTATATCACACAGTAACTCATGCACTCTTGACTTTTCACAGAATCGCCCGCTTGACCGAGGTGTAAATCAACGTCAAGCGGTCTCTTTGATTGTAGATCAATGTTATCCAAAAGTCAATAGGTGTTAGGTAGTGTAAAAGAGTGTTAAAAGGCTCCGAGTTCGTCTTTCGTGTAGATAAAACGAGTTGTTCTGCATTTTTCTACATTCGTGTAGATTTATTGGTAAAAAACTATTGACATTGCGTTTGTTATCTGATATATTCATAATGAAAGGAGTGGAGGTATGGGAAACGCAGTCTTAAAAGCATTGTATGCCGAGAATTTTGCCGCGTTTGCAGAACGCGTTGTTTTCACAACCGAAGCCAATCTCAGCAAAAAAGAACATCTGGAGGAAAACACTTTTGAGGTAGGAGACTCCCGCTACAACAAAGTGTCTTTCCTCTACGGAGCTAACGGCTCGGGAAAGACCTACTTCTGTAAAATTCTCAGAGAGATACAGCGTCTTATAAAGTATTCGCCCTTTGCTTTTGCCGGCAACGCCGAATTCTTTGCTCATCCGCAATTCAAGGGATTAGATGCTCCGGTACAACCCTTTGCATTTGGCACAGAGTACCAAAGCCGTCCTACCTATCTTGGCATAGATATTATCATTGACGGCATCACTTATCATTACGAGTTCGGCATTCAAGGTAAAACCATCGTGCGAGAAGTGCTAACAAAAAAGCATCGGAGAACAGAAATTTTGTTGGATCGTACGTCGCCGTCCTTCAACGACATTGTTCTTCGATCCGAGTTGAAGCAGTTTGACCTACTTAAAGACTGCGTCAAAGAAGAGACTCTGTGTTTGCCTATCGCGGCTCTTCTGAACAATGACTTAGCTGAAGAAATCGTCTATGCCATTCAAGATATCCAAATAATCAATATGACCGCCGCTCACTTGGCTCCCGCCAACGCCGAAAACTCTTTCTGTGAAGAGCGATTGAACAAGTATTTGTCTGTTTTGCAAAAAGCCGATCCTACTCTTAGCGAGATTACGGTTTCTTTTGAAGAAAAAGAGATAGGTCGAGAAAAAGTAGATAGCAACGATTTTGAAAATCGCGAAGTCATTGCCAAGAAAATGGTTGTTGCCGTTTCTACTGTTCACACCATTGACGATAATGGAGTTCCCACACAAGGCACTCCCATCTCTTTCTTCGCCGACGAATCTTTGGGTACTGTCAAGCTCTTTACCGCACTCCCCTTCATTTTCGATGCGTTGGAAAACGGTGAGGTATTAGTCGTAGATGAACTGGAAAACGGTCTTCACCTGTCCTTGGCGAAGGAAATCGTTGATCTCTTCACCAATGAAACAACCAACCCCAACAATGCCCAGTTAATCTGCACGTCGCATCAACCGCTACTCTTGGATGGTGATTTCCGTCGTGATCAAGTATGGGTTACCCACAAAGACGATCACGGAAAATGCGAACTGCGGCGAATGAGCGAGTTCAAAACCACACGTGCGAAGGTCAACCTGACCAACCGCATTATTGAAGGAGCATTGGGTTGCAATCCTTCTCGGTTCTTTGACAATTACACATAACTTCAAGAAAAGACAAAACACCGAGCTTAGCTCGGTGTCCTGCGGGGTGACAGAAGCACAGGAAGTGCCAATGTCGGGTGGCACCAACATTATAGCACAACGAATTCCTGATTGCAAGAACAAAATCTGTGCCCAGAAAGGGATAAAAAACGCAGGCTTTTCTTTAGAGTGTGTATTGTAATATATTCTAAAGTAAAGGAGGCCATAATATGGCTAACAAAATTCTGTACTACATCTGTCGATGTGGAAGACGTGTCGTTCCGTTCACCAACCCCTGTAAGTGTCCGCATTGCGGTCGCGTTACTCGTCTCAGATAAGGAGGGCGTGAATATGGCATCTATGATTATCACGTATGACCTTCGCTCTCCGGGACGAAACTACGATGACTTGTACAAAGCCATCAAAAGTTATGGCGGTTGGGCGCGCATAACGGAATCTTCGTGGTTTGTTAAGACCAATGACACTTGCAAACAGGTGTATGACAAACTCAACGCACAAATCGATAACAACGACCGCGTTTTTGTTGCCGTTCTCACTGGAACAGCGGCGTGGCGCAATGTGTTGTGCGACAGCGAATACCTTAAAACCAATTTGTAATTTGTTGGTTTTCTTGTAAAGCGGAATCCCCCGAAGCAAATCGCTTCGGGGGATTCTTTTTTTGCTTTTGTGGTGTGCGGAGCGGGCCAGCCTCTGCGCCGACACTGTCCAGCCTCGCGGCGCGTGGAGGGGGTAGACTCTGCGCCGACAGAGGCTGAGTTGCGTAGGGCTGTGCGCTTCCATCGTGTAAGTACTGTATTGAGGAACAAATGAGCCAGCCTCTGTTGTTACAGAGGCTGGCCAGACAGGCGTATTATTTAAGAATGTTCACCGTTACATGAGGGATTTCAATATCAAACCTCGATTGCATCAATTCCTCAAAGCCTTCATTGAATTCATAACCGATACATCTTCTATCGGTCTGTTCAGCCGCAATCAGCGACGTTCCACTTCCTAAGAAGGGATCCAAAACAACATTCCCAACATCGGTAGTAAGTTGAATAATACGCGAAACTAAATCATTGGGATAAATTGCCGGATGAATGTATTTTTTGCCTACGCTTCCCGCTTTTCGGTTGATGTTCCAAAAGGCGCCACCATTCATCTGATCGTTTTTATAATCGGCAAATTGGGAGAATACATTTCTGTTCACAACGAAGTTTTCATCTTTCGAGAAAATCAACACATATTCGTGGCGATCGACAATGTTTTTATCTCCCGTCGGAATGCCAGAGGATTTGTGCCAGATAATAACGCCTTTGTAGTAAAAACCAATCTCTCGACACATTTTAACAAAATCATGCGGGATAGTGATCACCCGACCGTTTTGAACGCGAGTATTGATGTTTATCCACAAAGAGCCATTCTCCGAAAGCTTGTGGTAGCACTGAGACCAAACAGTTTTCATCCGGCTCAGATATACTTCATAACTTTCTTGCCCAATCTGACCTTCCTTAAAGTAATCTTTCAAATTCCAATAGGGCGGTGAAGTAACCGCCAGTTGTACACTACCCTCCGGCACATCGTCCATGTTTTCTGAAGACTTAAAAATCACGCAACTGGACGACCATGCTGTAGTCGTAGCCGACGCGTCCTTCTCGGAAAACTCCGTATGCATAGGAGCGATTTCTTCTTGCACCAACAAATAGTCTTCGCCGCAATCCGACATAACCAACAGGCGATCGATCACACCTGCGTCGTCAAGCAAAATATGCTCTGTGATATTGGCGTTGCCGTCATCTTCGGTAGGGATCCAAACGTTTCCCGGATCTTTTCCTTTGGGGTTGTAATTCTTCGTTCGCTTTCCCCACTCTACATCCTTCCAAATGTGCTTCTCCCGAATAGCATCCTTGTTAAACTTCATTGCCGAATGCTTTTTACACACCCAAACAACATATTTTGCGTTGTCGCCAAATGCAACGGTCTGCATTGTGGCCGACGGATAAACAATCGTGTTCACATACTCATAGCCACACTCAGTTGCAACAGAGATTACGTCCAGAAAATCGTGCAAAACATTTCCTTTTGCGTCATACTCTGTTCGCACTAAAGCAAAAAAGCATCCGTCATCAGACAAGTGGGCATATTCACTTTTCAATAAAGATATGGTTTTGTCATATCCTGCATTAGTTATCACTGTCTGCATGCGGAATACTCTCCATTCTTGCTTTTGCTATTCTACAATATTCTTCGACGGCGTCAATCAACACCCAGTCTCTTCCCATAAGTTGTGCCATTTTAGCGGTAGTGCCACTGCCTCCAAACGGATCCAGCACCAAATCTCCGGGATTGCTCCAAGAATAGATGTGATCAGCCACCAGTTTCTCGGGGAAAATTGCCGGATGTTCATGAGCAAACAAATCTTTGGTAGAGAAACCTTTGCCGTTAGCGTAACGCCAGATATTGGTGCGGACACCAAACGCATTGACCACCTTTTTGCCTTTGTTTGTTAATGTGCCATCCTTTTCTCTACGAGTAACCTCACCATACGTGGAGTGCCCGGCCCATTTGTTCGGTTTGTCTTTTAAGATGTTAATCGTTTTGGGTTTTCCTTTGCTCAAAACAAACATATACTCAAAAGCATTGAAATACCGATTGGGATGAGGCGGCCCGGAGCCAGCCTTCTCATAAATGATGACATCGTACATGTCGAAACCAATCTCTTGGAAATACACCGCTTGTTTAAAGCTGGTCAGAGATTTGCTTCCTCTAACTGTTTTGTCTCCAATCACCCAAACAACCACCCCACCAGGCTTCATCACTCGATAAAGTTCGTTGGCAATCTCTTTAAATACATCAAAATCCCACGCAACAACGCCTTCGTAATCTCTCAAATCATCATACGGAGGGCTGGTCACAACCAAATCAACACACTCTGACGGAAACTGTTTCAGTAGTTCGTTTGATTTGGCGTGGAATATTTGATGCTTTATTTCTTGCAAATCCATCATAAGTCATCCTCACGCGGCAACAACGTTATACTCTTCCAATGTTATGGCATTATCGGCAAGCAGAAATTCCAGATGGTAGGATCGGAGCAAATTCTGATCTTTTAATTCACGCAATCTCATTACAAAGGAAAGGTCCATATAATTGTTGTTGCTCAAGTCTTCATACTGTTCTCGTTTGTCTTCTGTACTCAAGAAATGAATCTTCCTGTGGCAATTGGGACACAACGCGAACAAGTTCAAATAATGGTCTGGGCCATACGCGATACTGAACGGAATAAGGTGATGGAATTCCACATATGGCTCGCCAGCGCCTGTCATAAATGTCTCTTCACCACAACATTCACATTTTAACATATTATCCGTTGCATAGCAACGCAAATAATACGATTTGAGTGCGCTAACTAACGCACCGTTTCTCACACGATCTTCTGCCGAAGACACAGATGCCTCTGCAGAAATTTGCTTGATTTTTGTAAACAAATCGGCTGTGGTTTCGGTTCTATATTTTGCCAAGGTTTGCTCTTGGTGTTCTTCTTCAACATCCAAATAATTTGAATAGTCTCCATTTTTAAGGGCCAAGACCACCTTAGAGACTTCCTTTTTTATTGCCGAAACGGAACGGATGCCTAATACCTTTAACAACCCATTAAAGTTGTCGTTTATAAAAGAGCACACCGCTTCGCTTTCTTCTCGAGACATGTTCTCAACATCGTAACAACCCAGCGAAATGGCCGCAAAGGTAATTGTCGTTGCAAGCATCACCAACTTGTCGAGATGAATGTTATAAAGATCCCAGTAAATCTTTACTTTTCCGTCAATAGTAGATGGATCGCCTTCTGCTGTGGCAACATATCGTCGTCTGAGATCTTTTTCACTGTCTTCAAACATTTTTCCGTACTTGCTGATTTTGTAAGTATCCAATTGCGAATAGATACGATAAATCAATGCCAACGCCTCTTTGTTGTCAACAGAAACCACTGAACGCTTAAATTTCAAGACACCAAAAGGATTGGTTTTACTATCTGCGGATAGATCGTTTCGTAAGCCCAAAATATATTTGAGCAATTCTTTACGACCATCTTCCTCTTTTTGATCACCTTTGCGGCCAAACGCATTAACCTTCGTTTTGATAAAACCGAGATGAGAGGCGATTTCAGTTTCTTCTCGTTCCCACAACTCTGCATCGAAATGATGCTTTTTGCGAGATACAATGTACTTGTATTCATCAATGGTCAGAGTTTCTTGACGCAACAAATACCCCAGCAAGTCCGTGTATGGAGTGTAGCTGATGCCAAATTCATCTGCAGGAGTGGTCACAACAGGAACTTGATTTATATCTGCCGTTACCGGCTGAGATAACATTTTGATTTTCTGATGTTCCCAAATGACCAAAAACTCACTGGCGTTCGCTCTAAGTGCTGCCTCACCGATCGGAGTCAAGCTGCTGAATTCAAAATCGTTGGCACCGGTTGTCTTCGAATGAAAATAGCCATAGTAATAGAGAATCTGCCTCTCGTTTCGTAAAAAAGCAACCATATCATTCTCTATTCCGCGATAGTTCGGATTTGGATGCGGGAAATCACGATTAAGTTGCCGAATGTCCGCTTCGTTAATAGGATGGCGCGAAGCCATGGTGCATGCGCGTTGCGTTGTTTCTTCAGAAAGGATGTACTTGACCGAATTATCTGTAATCACATGTTCTGCGTTCGCTTCGCGCATACACACATCAACAGCGGCACGCAGAATGATTTCGTCAATATTAGCATACGAATACACGAAACCTGGACGTTGAACAGCTTCTTTAATCATCTTCTTGATACCAGTCTGTCCGCCCGAGCCCATCAACAATGAAAAATAATATTTTTTTGCTCTTTGATAGTATGCGCGTCTTTCTTCTTGAGTCGCAAAACGGGTCATACTTGCAAAGTTTGAAAATAAATTGAAATTCGCAGACTTAAAATTGATTGCTTCGTCTTCTGGATAGAAATACCGTTCGGCAACCTCTTGAACTTCCTCTGGTAAGCTGTGAATGTAATTGTCAAAAATTTCGATTACTGCTTGCTGATACGCTGTGGTCTTTATGTCGTTAGATAAGAAGACATAATAGTAGAGCGTCAAAAACTTCTTAGTGTACCACAAAGTGCCAGAATCCTGCACCTTGGTTAATTCCATTGATTTGGTCAAGGCATAATTGCCAGGTAATAACGACTGTAAAAAATCATCATACATAGACATAAGGCACACTCCTCTTCTTCATAAATTGATGCTTCTGTTTTGGGGCGATCAATACCGACCTTGAATATCACTCAGGAATTGTTGGAATCCATCCACCACTTCTGGTGGGCCGACAATCGTCGCTTTTTTGCGGAAACTGCACACCCAAGAGTAGAACATGTTGCTAACCTCCACTACTGCGGAAACGGTGAAGTGTTTGTCGTCAGTCGGCGTGTAGAAAACATCGTCCGCACCGAACCGATCGATCACCGTGTCCAGAAGGTCATTGGTGAATCGGATTTGCACTTTCTTCTCTTCGCCACCGTACATCGAGAACACTCTCTTGGTGTAGGTTCGCACGTCCACCTTGTCGAATACCTTGTCACCTTCTCTTGGCTCTGGCAACTCCTTCACATCTTTCATGCGATCAATGCGATAACTGACCACCTTCTTGCCGTTGTAGGCCAGCAGATAGAAATTACCATCTGTCACCAGAATCTTGAAGGGACTCAACTCGTAATACTCGCCCTTGCGACGTGGCGTCTGCTCGGCACGGTTTTGCAAGGTAAACTTCATATAACGGAACTTGATTTTGTGCTCGTTGCGGATGGCTCGGTCGATAATCTGAATGGAGTCCGGTAATTCATCGTTGAGTGTCTTCTCTCGATCAATCAAATACGATTCTCGCACCAGTCGCTTTGCTTCCTCGGAACTGCAATACTCAGTCAGAGCATCCAGTAATCGCTTTTCTTGTTTCTTGGTGATGAAGCGAGAAGAGCGAACACACTCCACCAACAGTTGGAGATCGCTCAAAGAGCAGGGGCGTTTGGCGATTTTGTAACCACGTTCACCCGAGCCGTCATACACGATTTTGTATTTGAACCGCTGACCCTCTAAAAACCCTTCGTCTTCATCCTCTTCATAGAGGCGTTGCAACTCTCGGATGTCACGGCAGACGGAATGGACACCAGCTGTGATGCCGTAGTCTTCCTCTAATTTCTTGATAATCTCTTTCGCGCTTAGAGGATGATTCTTGTCAGTGTACCGCAAAAGGATTTGCCAAACCAACAGGGACTTATACTTCTGCCCCTCGTTCCGGCCACCTAAATCTTGAATTGCCATTCCGTCACCCCCTTTCTAAGTATGATACCATAAACGGTATCGGATAGCAAAGGGAAAATGAAAAAAAGGAGCGAAAATTTCGCTCCTTTTCGTTAGATTTCGCGTTTCGCACGAATCAACGTGCTTTTACTGATTCCTGTCATGGTGGTGATCTGGCGATAGGTCTTGCCTTGCTCCAAAAGCGACAAGGCAAGTTCAATCTGTTCCGGCGAAAACTTCTTCGGTCTGCCGTCCTTGAAACTCGGATCCTGCCTTGCAACCGCCTTTCCGGTCTGAGTGCGTTCAACTATCATTCCCCTTTCATATTCGGCAAACGCAAGCATCACCGTCAGAATAAGGTTTCCCGTCAAGGTGTTCTCGATGAGACCCATATTGAGAATGTGGACTCTGACGCCTCGTTCAAAGAGTTCGCGTACCGTCTGCACTCCTTCAATTGCCGTTCGAGCAAATCGGTCGAGTTTGCACACGACAAGCGTGTCGCCTTCTTGAAGTTGGTCCAACAGAGAAAGGAACTTCGGTCGTTCCATTGTCTTCCCCGTGAACGCCTCTTTCACGATCTCTTGGCATCCGTACTTTTCCAGTGCGCTCACTTGGTCTTCGAGACTGTTTCCGTCTCTCCCTTGAGTGGTGGTCGATACTCTTGCGTAGCCGTAAATCATAGCAATTTTCCTCCGGTTTCGTGACACTAAGTTCTGACACCGATTTTGGACTTTTGGTGCGGTGTTTTGGCACCATCCGCCATCGGTGTCAGAACTTTTGAGTTTTGGTGCGATTCCCGATTAGGCAATCGAGAACCGTCTGCTGGTCACTTGCTTGGTGAATGCCTTGTACAAATCACCGTGCACCTTCTTGAAGGAAGTGCTATCAAAACGATTGGACAGCACCGAAGTCCAGCGGATGATGTAGGTGCCGACCTCCATCTCTTCGGTGTCGTTGTTCAGCATCTCTTCTTTGATGCTGTCGCGGAGCGCCTCAGCCTCAGTTTGAGCCTCAGCGATGATGTTCTCCCACTCGGAAAGGGCCTCGATTTTTGCAATCAGTTCGTTCTTAGACATAATGTTGTTCTCCTTTGTTGTTGATATTGTGTTCGTTTGAACTGTCTTTAGTATACACTAATTCTCGTGTATTGTCTATTGACATAGCACACGAATGTTAGTGTATCTTTTTGTGCACATTGTACACTTGATTTCGTGTATATTTGTGGTATAATGATAGTATCATGGGAAAGGAGTCTTCATTATGGGTTTGCAGTACAAAATGGATGTGATTTCCGCACTCAAAGAGAAAGGAATCACAACCTACAAAATCAGAAACTCTGGTGAACTGAGTGAGTCCACTCTCCAAAAGTTGAGAAAAGGTGAAGGTGTATCTTGGAAGAACCTCGAAACGCTGTGCCGACTCTTGGAGTGCCAACCGTCGGATCTGATAGAGTACGTGGAGTGACGGTGGGGGCATGGGTTTCGGGAAGTTCAGCTGAAATTTGCCTTTTTGCGGTTTGGTCTGGCTCACAAAAATCCCCACAGCATTTTTGATCCGGAGGACGGTCTTTTGGGGCGTTCTCGATAGAATGGAATCTCTCCGTAATCACGGGGAAAACGAAGAAAACGGCGACCGTCTCCAATACGGAGTGGTCGCCGTTTATCATTTGAAGTCTTTGAAAATGTCGTCGAGTGCTTGGTCTATGGTCTTTTTCAAACTCTTGCGAATGACGTCGTATAGCATCATTTCAATCAGACTTTCCTATTTCTTGCGTTTCTTCTTTTTGTCGCTCATTTTTTCACCTTGCCTTCGATAACGATGTTCATGGGTTCATCGTCTTCTTCCTTTTGGTGTTTGGCTTTGTAGCGGTCCATTATCATCTCACGAGATTTGCGACTACGCTCATTCATTATCTCGGCATAGTTCTCTTGTGCGGACTTGCCGTTGAGCGCATACCAAATGCGGTCTGGGACTTTTCCAGCCTCGCGAGCACGGATGAGTTCTTGACTGGGCATGTGTTGCCCTCCTTTCTTGTGGATTTCTCTCATAAAATAATAAAAGACGGGCAAGTCCGATGAATGGGTATTGACCAATAATGCCGACAACCCAGACCGACGCCCGTCGCTTTGATTTTCTTATAATTTTTTGGTATAATGTATGTAGTGAAAGGGAGAAAATCCCTTTCAAAATATTAGAGAAAAAGGAGTTAAAAAATCATGTGTAATCAATTTAGTACCGTCCCCAATTAGAGAGTGGTAAAGGTAAACAAAGAGGAACTCGGTGGCAACTTTTTAGGTGTCAACAATGAAGTGTGGTCGGCCGCGGCACGCGACCTCGGTGCCCACGCTCTGATGTTGTACCTCTACTTCGCCGCCAACAGAAACGGTTATTCGTTTGCCTTGTCTCCGGCGGCTATCCATGAGGCAATTGGAATGCCTCGTTCCACCTATCGTGACCAGTTTGTCAAGCTGGTGAGCAAAGGGTATCTGGTTCAGACCGGAGGCAACACCTTTGCTTTTTATGAGAAACCGCAACCGCGTGTCGTTCAACCCGATTTGAATACGGTGGCGGCAACCGGGCGCTCATTTGAAGAGTGCACGATAACCGCTATCCCCACCACGGATGCCGTTAATTCAGGAACGGGATGGAACCGAGAAATAAATAATAGAGAGTTTCCAGATAATGGTGGGATAAATATTAGAGAGGTTGGAGCCTTTGGGGCTTTTATCCCAGCACCAGAAGAGAAAGAAAGAGCGGGCGCTGCGGATTGGCAGCGCGAGTTTGTCTTTTGATATGTAGGGGGCGTGCTTGGGCACGCTCCTTTTTGTTTGCCTTTTGGAAGGGGTTAAGCTGCGCGGTCGAGGTAACGCGGTACTTTCGTCATGACGGTGGAGCCATCTTCCTCGGCGAAGAACATCCGCAGAGCATAGCAATCGGGGAACTGCTTAAAGAACCAGGTCCGCACGTATGCATAAGGACTCTTTTCTTTCTTGGACTCCTCTTGGACCAGAGCAAAAGTCGTCAGTAACTCTTCGGCATGATCCTGCACACGGATATAGCGTTCCATATTCTTGTAGGTCAGGCGACGAGAGTGGTGAGGGGTCTTTGCCTTGCGGCCGGACTCTACGACGAGGCGCATACCGGGATTTTCAGCCAGAATTTCACGTACCTTGTTATACTCCGGCGAGCCGTACTCGTTCGCCATACGATTACACTTGTAATTCAGCGTCAAGGTATTTTTGGCCAAATCAATCTTAAAAGTGAAGTGCTTATCCATTTTCATTATCTCCTTTCAATTACGCAATCTTCTTTTCGGGCATAGAAACGACCTTGCTGCCTTCTGCAGCCTGCTCATCCTCTTGGAAGATGTCAGAAGTCTTGTAGTTGGGGAACGTGCTCTCAAACCAAGCCAGCACATAGCGATGGGGATTGCGCTGAATCTTGGAGCGCTCACGTACTTTCTTCATCTCAGCGAGAATCGCCTCGGCGTTATCGAAAGTGTTGATGTACTTCTCCATCTTCGCATAGGTGGTGTTGTAGATGTCGCTCGTGCGATTGCTCTTTACAACCATCCGGACGTCGGGGAACTCGTTGCGAATTTCACGCCACTGGCGGAACTCAGGAGTACCGTAGGTAGTTGCCTTCTTCTGGAAAGCCTTAGAAACATACATCTCTTTCATATCCTCGGAAAACTTGAACTTAAACATAATTAACATATCCTTTCTTAATTTACAATTTTTAATTTAATTTGATTTTGTTCGGTGGAGGAAGAGGCCTCATTTGTTCCCCTCACCTTACAAACATATTATAGCACGCGACCCCCAAAGTGCGCTCCCATAAAGCGGATAGGACTAAAATTATTCAAATAAATACAAAAAGAAAAAGGCAGGTTTTTCACCTGCCTTTTTCGTGTGCTCGGGCCGCCCTCAACGGCGGCGCAAAGAGATGGTTTCGTTCCGCCTCCGCATCTGCTCCAGAGGGGAAACGTTGTCGAAGTTCCGAACGATGTCCACGTTGAACACCGCGCAATAATGCTTGGTCATGTCCAACGTACTGTGTCCCAATATCTTTTGGAGGGTGAACGCGTCCCCTCCGCAATCAAGAAGGTACTTACGAGCGAAGGTGTGGCGGAACATGTGCAGACTGGTCTTTTGGATGCCGCGTGCCGTATTGTACCGCACGATAGCCGACCGCAAACACCCCTCGGACATGGGGGTGCCGGTCTCGGTGCAGAAGAGCGCGTCGCACTCCTCACCACCACGAAAACGGAGATACTCGCGGAGAATGCGAATCATCGCCCCGCACAAGGGGACGACTTGCGCTCGATGGTTTTTGTTGTGTCGGTAGTGGATGAGTCCGTTCTCCAAGTCCACGTCACGGATCTGGATGGCGCGTACCGTCGCCGCACGACTCCCACTGTTCAGCAGAAAGTTGATAATCACCCAGTCGCGATATTCGCCGAAAGAACACTTGCGTATGTCCGGCTTTTTAAGGAGCACTTCCAGCTCCTTGTCGGTGTAGGTGTCCTTCACCGTCTCTTCGCCACGGTAGATGGGGATATTCAGTGACGTAATCCCCTCTTGATTGCACCACGAAAGGAAAGATTTGAGCATTTTGGTGTAACTGTTGATACTGTTGGGGGACAGTCCGGCGTCTCTCATGCTCGCTATCATCTTGTCTAAGTCCGATTTACACAGATTAACAATGTCTTGCTCTACATTGAGATGTCGCGACACTGCCTGAAAGTGATTGACATAACTGTGTATTGTTTTGTTCACCAGTCCTTTGGCTCTTTTGGCACTGATGAATTCGGCAAAGACGTTCGCCACGGTGTTGCCTTGCTGAAGTTTGATTTTTGCCATAATTTCATGCACTCCTGACTTTTGGATTTGTGATGAAAAGTCAAGCGTGCAGTAAAAAGGCGTTCAGATATAGAAAAAAGCCGTAACTCCTAAGAGTTACGGCTTTTTGGTCCGAGTGGCGAGACTTGAACTCACGGCCTCTTGACCCCCAGTCAAGCGCGCTACCAACTGCGCCACACCCGGATATTTTCCTTAACCCCGCAAAACGTTCTACTTAGATCTCTTAACGTTTGGCGGGTTGCACCTCTTGACTTCTCTTGCGGTGCAAACGAGATTATAGCACACCCCCACACAAAAAGCAAGCACTATTTTCTCTTTTTTTTATTTTTTTCGGCTTTTCCCCTCCGTGGCGGGGGTTTCGTGGGAATTTTCGGGGTTTTGCCCCTTGTATCGGCGAGGGGATTGTGCTATACTGGTGCAGTCAATTCCGCCGTACCGCGGCGGCAGGTCAGTTTTTTTAACACAGATAGGAAGTATCAATATGGGAAAGAGAGAAAATCTGCGCAACGTGGCCATCATCGCCCACGTGGACCACGGTAAGACCACCCTGGTGGACCAACTGCTCCGCCAGAGCGGCACCTTCCGCCAGAATGAGGCGGTGGCGGAGCGCGTTATGGACTCCGGCGACCTGGAGCGCGAGCGCGGCATCACCATCCTGTCCAAAAACACCGCCGTGCGCTACGGCGACACCAAGATCAACATCGTGGACACCCCCGGTCACGCCGACTTCGGCGGCGAGGTGGAGCGCATTCTACAGATGGTGGACGGCGTTCTGCTGCTGGTGGACGCCTTTGAGGGCTGTATGCCCCAGACCCGCTTCGTGCTGAAAAAGGCGCTGGGACTGGGCAAATCCCCCGTGGTGGTGGTCAACAAGATCGACCGCGACGGCGCCAGACCCATGGAGGTCATCGACGAGCTGCTGGATCTGTTTATCGAGCTGGACGCCGACGAGGATCAGCTGGACTTCCCCGTGCTGTTCGCCTCCGGTCGGGATGGCTACGCCAGCCTGGACCCCGACGCCCGCGAGGGGGATATGCGCCCCCTGTTCGAGGCCATCCTGCAGCACGTGCCCGCCCCCGAGGGCGAGGCGGACGGTCCCCTGCAGATCCTCTTCTCCAACATCGACTACGACGACTACACCGGCCGCATCGGCATCGGACGGGTGGAGCGCGGCAGCGTCAGGAGCGGTCAGCCGGTGGTGCTGTGCCGCCAGGACGGCTCCACCCAGAACGCCCGCATCGGCAAATTGTACCAGTTTGAGGGTCTGCGCCGCACCGAGTGCGACGCGGCGGGGCTGGGCGATCTGATTGCGGTCACCGGCATCACCGACCTGAACATCGGTGAGACCGCCTGCGACCCCGAGCACCCCGACCCGCTGCCCTTCGTCCGCATCGACGAGCCCACCATCTCTATGCTGTTTATGGTAAATAACTCCCCCTTTGCGGGGCGGGAGGGTAAATTCGTCACCAGCCGCAACATCCGCGACCGCCTGTTCAAAGAGGTGGAGACCAACGTGAGCATGCGGGTGGAGGAAACCGACACCACCGACGCCTTCAAGGTGTCTGGGCGCGGTGAATTGTCCCTGTCCATCTTGATCGAGACGATGAGACGACAGGGCTACGAGTTTGCGGTCAGCCGCCCCCAGGTCATCTACAAGACCGACAGCGACGGCACCCTGCTGGAGCCCATGGAGCTCTTAGTCATCGAGGTGCCGGAGCAGTACGTGGGCGCGGTGATGGAGCGCCTGGGCGCCCGCAAGGCGGAGATCGTCAATATGGGCACCCGCGACACCGGCATCAGCCATCTGGAATTCCGCATCCCCTCCCGCGGACTGATGGGCTATCGCCAGCAATTCCTCACCGACACCAACGGCAACGGCATTATGAACAGCCTGTTCGACGGCTATGAGCCCTACAAGGGGGAGATCCCCCAGCGGGTACAGGGCTCTCTGGTGGTGCACGAGACCGGCGAGACCTGCGCCTACGGTCTGTGGGGCGCCCAGGACCGCGGCGCACTGTTCGTGGGACCCGGCGTGCCGGTGTACGAGGGTATGATCGTGGGTCAGAGCCCCAAGGACGAGGACATCGTGGTGAACGTGTGCAAGAAAAAACACGTGACCAACACCCGCGCCAGCGGCTCGGACGAGGCGCTGCGCCTGGTGCCCCCCACCGTCCTGAGCCTGGAGCAGTGCCTGGAGTTTATCAACGACGACGAGCTGCTGGAGGTCACCCCCGACAGCCTGCGCCTGCGCAAGCGCATCCTCAACAAGGAGCTGCGGATGAAGGCCGAGGCAAAGAAAAAGAGAATGTAATGGAAAAGCGTTCTCCCCTTGGGGAGGGCGCTTTTTTGATGGTGCGTTTTTCGGCGGGAGGGGACAGAGCCCGTGTTATTGACAATCCCTCCACCGCCTTACGGCGGTCCCCCTTCGCTCGCCGCGAGACGGCCCCCCTTTTGTCGGCTACGCCGACATTTTCCCCCGCTATCGGGGGAAATCGGCCTTTACAAGGGAGGCTGGATTCTATCCTACATCGGTGTGGTTTCGTAGGGGCGAGGATATTCGCCTGCGGCGAAATCCGTCGAGATTTTGCGGCACAGCCGCAAAACTCGCAGGCGTTCTCGGTCGCCCGTGGCGTTATTCCGACGGGGGCATATGGAATGCCCCCCTACGGATTCTATGAGAGGTTGGATAAAGATCGTAGGGGCGAACTGTGTTCGCCCGCGGGCGTTCGCAGAACGCCCCTACGGATTCTATCGCGGTTAGGTTGGGGAACGTAGGGGACAAAAGGGCGGTCGACATAAAATGCTTGATTTTTCCATTCATATCATTTATAATAGGGATATAGCAGCTTTCCGTATTTCTGTATCAAATGCGGGGAAGCTGCTTTTTTTAACCCGGAAAGGAGGAGATACCCATGCGAAAACCCGTGTTCTACACCGAGGTGGCCTTTGTGGTCAGCCTGGTGGTGCTGGCCTTCGGCACCGCTATGATGGTGCAGGGGGATTTCGGCGTGTCCATGGTGACCGCCCCCGCCTACGTGCTACACCTGAAGCTGTCCCAATACCTGCCCTTTTTCACCTTCGGTATGGCGGAATACTCCACCCAGATGATCGCCCTGGCGCTAATGCTGCTGGTCGTGCGGCGGCTGAAATGGGGGTATCTCCTGACCTTTGCCACCGCCATCCTCTACGGCTTTCTGATGGACGGCGCCCTCGCGGTGGTGTCCCTCATCCCCACCGACCTGCTGGCGGTGCGCATCGCCCTGTATATCCCCGGACTGCTGACCTGCTCGGCGGCCATCGCGCTGATCCTCACCAGCTACTTCCCCCCCGCCGCCTACGAGCTGTTCGTCAAGGAGACCTCCGCCAAATGGCGCAAACCGCTGAAGACCGTCAAGACCGTCTACGACTGTACCAGCCTGGTCATCGCTGTGGTGCTGAGTCTGCTGTTCTTCGGACGGCTGGAGGGGGTCGGCGTGGGCACCGTGGTCAGCGCCTTTATCAACGGTACGCTTATTCACCTGTTTGGCAACCTATACCGCCGACTGTTTACCTTCACCGACCGCTATCCCTGGCGGCGGTACTTTGAAGAAAGAGAGGAACAACTATGAGTAGAAAATATCGACTGTCAACAACGCTGGACATCGACGACCTGCTGATGGAATGCACCAGCTACGCCGTGCGGTTGGCCAATGAAAAATACAAATTCGACCCGCCCCTGACCATCTACGAGAAAGAGCGCTGGGGCAAGCTGGGCACCCGCGCCGACGTGATCTATCCCTATTTCAGCGACCCCGAATTCTACCGCACCCAGCCGGTGTACGAGGGGGCGCGGGAATTCGTGCGGCGGCTGAGCCAAATGACCGAGGTGTACATCTGCACCGCCGTGCCCCCCGAGTTTATGGGCATCCGCGCCCAGCGGATCCGCGAGGAATTCCCCGAGATCCCCGACGACCACATCTTTATGGGCGCCTCTAAGGACAAGATCCACACCGACATCCTGTTCGACGACGCTCTGCACAACATCCTCAACTCCAGCGCCCGCTACCCCATCCTGATGCGGCGCCCATGGAACCACGAGGCTACCGGTATGCTGGCGGTGAACAACTACGACCAGTTCCTGGAGCTGGTGGAGGTCATCGCGGACAGCTATTCCATCCGCCAGGACGGCGCCGAGCACGTTAACCCCGACATCGTGGTGCTGGTCGGTCCCTCCGGCAGCGGCAAGTCCAAGATCGCCACCCAGTTCCTGGGCAAGCGCCACTGCTATGAGAAGCTGATCAGCTACACCACCCAGGACCCCACCGCCATCGAGGTGAACAAGTGGTACAACTACGTCTCCCCCGAGGAGTTCCGCGCCATGTGCGACAGCGGCGAGATGTTCCAGTCCACCATGTACGCCGGTCACGGCTACGGCAGCCGAAAGGCGGACGTGGAGGACATCCTCGCCCGCGGCAAAAAGGTGCTGACCACCACCGATATCTGCGGCGCTATGGCGATGAAGATCCACTTCCCCAAGGTGACCACCATCTATATGAAGCGCGACAAGAAGGCGCTGATGACTAACATTCTGAAGAAGAATTCCTCTATTGAGGATAAGGTCAACCGCCTGGCCGCCATCGAGTACGAGCAGCAGAACGCGGAACTGTGCGACTACGTGGTGCAGTTCGACAGCTACGGTGACGCGGTCAAGCAGATCTGCGAGATCCTTAACGTCACCCACGACTGCAACGGATAATTACGTGAATGAGAAAACACCCCTGCCCTATGGCGGGGGTGTTTTTCGTTTGGGGTGTTTTCCGCGGGCGGATGATATCCGCGAGTTTTGCGGCAACGCCGCAAAATCTCGACGGACTTCGCCGCAGGCGAATGTCCACGCCCCTACGAATTCTATGCGATGTGGGATGGGGTTGTAGGGGAGCGCCTCTGTGCGCTCCCGCGGGCGGATGATATCCGCCCCTACAGGTTCTATGCGACGTGGGTCGAAATTTGTAGGGACGGGCATTGCCCGTCGGCGGATGGCCAATGGCCATCCCTACAGGTTCTATGCGGCGTGAGTCGGTGTCGTAGGGGGCGATGCCCACAT
>JAZQKF010000094.1:0-18213 GCA_045542015.1 Acutalibacteraceae bacterium | reverse complement strand
CACCTTCCTTACGGAGGGTGCCACATGGGGTAGTCCTTTTTTGTTTACAATTCCACGATAGCGGTGAAGATGAAGTCGGATCGTAGCCATGTCGTTCTGTGAGCCAAGGAGTTGATTTATGACATTGTCTTCCTAAGACCGCTTGGCCTCCGACTTCACCTTCCTTACGGAGGGTGCCACATGGGGTAGTCCTTTTTTGTTTACAATTCCACGATAGCGGTGAAGATGCCGCCGCCCTCAATATCCACGTAGCCGTAGGTGCCGCCGTACCCCAGACTGCCGGGGTTGAACAGATGCAATCCGTCAGCATATTCCCGATAGGGGTTGTGGGTGTGACCGAACAGGGCGATATCCGCCCCCGCCTCCCGCGCCGCCATATCCAGACGGTAGAGGGTGTATTTCACGTCGTGCAGGTGGCCGTGGGTGAAATAAACCCGCTTGCCGCCCAAGGTCTCCTGACGGACGGGGAGGCCGCCGGCACCGAAATCGCAGTTGCCGGGAACGGTGTAAAAAGTGCGGTCGGGGTATTCATCCGCCACGTCCTCCGCCTGCCGCAGACCGTCGCCGAGAAAGATCACGTGGCGGGCAGCGGGCTGCTGCTCCAGCACCTCACGCAGGCGATGCTCTCTGCCGTGGATGTCCGACACCACCAGAATCCGCATACCGTATGCCTCCCCTCGCATAATTGACCTGTCGCTCACATACAGTATAACACAACCGCGGCGGCACCGCAACCGCCACCGCGAAAAAGGAGGACACGGGATGAAAGAAATGCATATCTCGGAGCAGCAGGCACAGGAACTGCTGAAAATGGCGGCACAGCGCTTGGGGACAACGCCTGAGGCGCTGGCAAAAACGCTGAATACAGACGGCGGCGGTCTGCCCCCGCAGGTGGCGGCGCTGATGCAGGACAAGACCCGTCTGGAGGCCATCCTGCAGCAGCCGGCGGTGAAGGAACTGCTGGATAAACTGGGCGGCTAGGAGGTGGCGCTGTGGACGACCTGAACGAAAAGCTGGAGCGGCTGCTGTCCGACCCCGAGGGCATCGCCAAGATCCAGGCGGCGATGTCCGCTCTGGGCGGCACAGGGGCGGCACCCGCGCCCGAGCCCGCTCCGTCGCCTGAGCCTGCTCCGTCGGCGATGCCGGATCTGACCGCCCTGACGCGGCTGATGCCGCTCATCTCCCATCTGGGAGCCGACAGCGACGACACCCGCCTGCTCCGGTCCCTGCGCCCCTATCTCCACGGACAGCGGGTGGAACGGCTGGACGAGAGTATGCGGCTGTTACAGCTGATCAAACTCATTCCCCTGCTGCAGCAGCAGGGGGTACTGAACACGGGAGGGGACAGCCATGGCGGATGACATTCTGCAGATGCAACGGCAGGCGGCACGGCGGGTGCAGCAGATGCAGCAGCACTCCCGTCAGGTGTTTGAGGCGCATCAGCAGACGGAGCATCCGCCCGCGCCCACACCCACGCCCGTCCCCCACGCCGACAACGACCGTCTGCTGATTCTGGGGCTGGCGCTGTTATTGTACCGCAACGGCGGGCGACCCGAATTGCTGCTGGCGCTGTTGTATCTGGCGATGTGAGCGCCCCCTTGCAATTTCAGAGAGAAGCGAGTATAATAAAAGGCGGTGAAGCCAACGCTTCACCGCCTTTTGCATTTTTAATTATAAATCCTTCTCCGCCGTGTGCAGGAGATTCAGCAGGGAGGAGGCAAACTGGGGATACTGCTTTTGCAGGTCGTCCGGCAGCACGTCCGGCAGACGATCCTCCAGCGCCAGCTGTCGGGACAGATGACCCACCTCGGTCACCGCCGACGCCACCGCACCCACCGATGCGGTCTGATAACGATAATCCGCCACCGAGAACATAGCCCGCGGATTCTTCTGATTGGCGGAATACATCTGGCGGAACACCAGATAGGTGGTCTGGATCAGCGCCTCCGACACCTGGGCGGTCAGCGCCTTATCGTTGCACTTCTGCAGCATATCGAACAGAATGTGCAGAGAGTTGATCACCAACTTCTTATTCAGCACCGGCAGCACGCCGGCGGCGGTCATACGGCTGTCCCGCACGTTGGGGTCGGTGTCGGGGATCTCCTCCACCGCGATCATGGTGCCGGACTTATCCGCCGTGCGACCCAGCAGATAGTCGCAGGATACGCCGTAATAATCGGCAGCCGCCACCACGAAGTCCAGTCCGCACTCGCGGATGCCCTTTTCGTAATGGGACAGCAGAGCCTGGGAAATGTGCAGGTCTGCGGCCGCCTGCTTCTGGCTGATGCCGCGCTCTTTACGCAGCAGGATCATCATACGGGGAAAAGCGGCATTCATGCGCGGCACCTCCTGATAAAACTCCCCCCTACTCCGTAGGGGGTGCATTGGCTATTCTACCCCATGGACAGGCAGTATGTCAAGGAGAATTTTACAGATAGTTGAATTTTTTAAGACTTTTTTTACAAGGAGTATCTTATGAAGACCTACAAGATCCATCTCATCCGCCACGGGCTCACCGAGGCCAACGCCGACGGACGGTATATCGGGCGCACCGATCTGCCCCTCTCCCCCGAGGGATTGGCGGCGCTGCTGGCGCTCAAGGAGAAGTATCAGTACCCCGGCGGCGTGCGGTATTTCACCAGCCCCCTGAGCCGCTGTCGGCAGACCCTGGAGGTGCTGTATCCCGGCTGTCAGCCGGAGGTGGTGGACGGTCTGGCGGAGTGCGACTTCGGCGAGTGGGAGGGGCGTAGTATCCGCGACCTGAAAAACGACCCTCGCTTTATCCGCTGGGTGGAACGGGCGGACAACGGCATCCCCGGCGGCGAGGACAGTGAGGCCTTCCGCGCCCGCGTGTGCGCCGCCTTTGAGGGTCTGGTCAACGACCTCATCCACAGCGGTGACACCGAGGCGGTGGTGTGCACCCACGGCGGCGTCATCACCATGCTGATGCAGCTGTACGGACTGCCCCGTCTGGACCCCAAGGATTGCCTGACCGCCCCCGGTCAGGGCTTTACGCTGCGGGTGACCCCCTCCATCTGGATGAACGAGCCCCTAGCCGAGGCGCTGTGTATTATTCCGTGGGAAAAGGAGCAGTAAGACTCACACTCACGCAATATCCTCACAGCCGCAGGGCGCCTCTCAGCCAACTGTGGGAATTGCCGCATCGCGGCAATTCGAGCACGGCGACAGCAACTGACGACGAAAACAACGCGGGACGCCGTGCAGCGGAGGCGCTGTGCATCATCCCGTGGGAGAAAGAGTGATAAGCAACTTTTCTTATATAAAAAATAAAAAAAGTATTTACAACTTAAAAAAGGTGTGTTATACTCAATTGTACGAATATGCAATATTGGAGGTTGCAGTGTTATGAAAAAGATTTTTGCTATTATGTTGGCTGTTGTGCTGGTTATGAGCCTGTCCGTCAGCGTGTTTGCCGCCGGTTCCAGCCCCGAGGGCGTCAGCTACTATAAGGTCCAGATCATCAACGGCAAAGGCGCCGAGACCGAAACCGTTAAGGTTCCCGTCGGCGACGAGGTCACCCTGAAGGCCGATCCCGACAAGGGCGACTTCGACGGTTGGGAGATCTACAAGGCCGATGGCTCCGCCGCTGTGAAGGGCAAGGATTACGACATCGTATCCGGCTCTCTGAACGGCTCTCCCCTGGTCATCATCCCCAGCGCTAACCTGATCATCACCGGTAACTACGACGGTGAGGATACCGATTTCGAGATCGATAACGGCGAGGCCACCTCTCCCCAGACCGGCGACGTTGCCGTGTATGCTCTGGGTGCTGTGATGGTTCTGGCTCTGGCCGGTGCCGCTGTGGCTAAGAAGCAGCTGGCGAAATAATTCCCGCACATAAAACACGGTGATGGATGTCATCACCGTGTTTTTTTGCACCCTTGACGAAGGGGATATTTTCTCTTATAATAAGGAATGTATTTTATGAAAGGAGTGACCGCTGTGGCTGAGGAGAAAAAACGTCGCCGCCGATGGCTGATTATACTCATCCTGTGTCTGTTGCTGTTTGTCATCGCGCTGGGACTGCTGGCGTGGCATCTGTGGCCAGAGGATGCACCTGCCCCCGTGCCGGACGACCCCGCCCCCACCACCACGACCACCACGGCGGTACCGCTGCCGGACAACCCCATCGACTTCGCCGCCAAGCAGGCGCAGAACCCCCACATCGTAGGCTGGATCGAGATACCCGGCACGGTGATCGACTATCCCGTAATGCAGAGCGGCAACGACGTGCCGGAGAACTTCTATCTGGATCACGACGAGAACCGCAAATACAAATTCGCCGGTAGCATCTATATGCAGCAGATGAATCGGGCGGATTTCACCCACCCCAACACGGTGCTGTACGGGCACAATATGCGCAACGGCTCTATGTTCGCCGCCCTGCGTAAATACCGCGACAAGGAGTTCTTTGACGAACACCAATACATCTACGTATACACTCCGGGGCACATCCTCACCTATCGCATCTACTCCGCCTTTGTATACGATAACCGTCACATACTCAATTCCTTTAATTTCTCCAAGCCGGAGGAATATCAACTGTTTCTGGATCAGAGTCTGAATCCCATGTCCATGACCAAGCAGGTGCGGGAGGGCGTCACGGTCACCACCGACGACCGCATCATCACCCTGAGCACCTGCACCGGCAACAACCGGGAACGCTATCTCGTAGAGGGGGTGCTCATTGATGACCAACCAACAAAATGATTCGCCGAATTTAGAGGAGCTGCTCATCCAACCGGAGCCGACCCCCACGGAGCAGCCGACCCCCCGCAAGAAATCCAAGGCCAAGCGGGTGATACTCATCATCCTGCTGGTGCTGCTGTTGCTGCTGTTGCTGCTGGGCGGATGGATCTGGTGGATGTATCAGCAGGGACAAAAGGATCTGCTGGATACCGAGCCCCCCGTTATCACCCCGCCGGAGGAAGTGATCGACAATAGCGACGGCGACACGGTGGTGTATCAGGGCGTCACCTACAAATACAATTACGACGTCACCGCCGTGCTGGTGATGGGCATCGATAAAGAGGACATTCAGGAGGACGGCGGGTACGGACAGAACGGTCAGGCGGACAGCCTGTTTCTGGCCACCCTGGACACCAAAACCGGCGACATCCACATTATCCCCATCTCCCGCGAGGTGATGGTGGACGTGGATCAATATGCGGTGGACGGCACCTATCTGGGTGTCACCAACACCCAGCTGTGTCTGGCCTACGCCTATGCCGCCGACGGCGAAGAGGGCTGTGAAAACGTGGCCCGCTCGGTGAGCCGTCTGCTGTACGGTGCCCCCATCAACAGCTTCGTGGCCATCGATATGGACGGCGTGCGCGCCATCACCGATGCGGTGGGCGGCGTCACCGTCACCGCCAAGGACACCATCCGCGACCCCTACTACAAGCACATCATCTGCACCGAGGGCAAGGAGGTCACCCTCCGCGGAAAGGACACCCTAACCTATCTGCGACATCGGAGCACCGACGCCAACGGCAACAACCTCCGTATGCAGCGGATGCGCCAGTTCTTCAACGCCTTTATCGCCAAGGCCGGCGGCAAGGTAAAAAAGGACCCCACCCTGCTGGCGAAATACTACAACACCGTCTCCCCCTACGTCATCACCGACATCTCCCTGTCCAAAATGACCTATCTGGCGGGCTGTACCCTCTCCGGCAGCAGCTGGAGCAATCCCACCTACCACTCCATCTCCGGCACCTCGGTGGCGGGTGAGGAGCACAACGAATTCCACGCGGATCCGACCTCTATCTACGAGGCGGTGCTGGCCGCCTTCTACACCCCTGTAGAGAGCACCACCACCACGACCACCACCGCCGCCACTACTGCGACGGCAGAATAAACCACAGCATATTGCACAATATTTTCCGCCCGCCGAGAGAGATAATTTTTTAACAAAACTATTGCTCTATCGGGGAAAATGCTCTATAATAAGGATGTCTTAAAAACACACCATCAAGGAGGAACAAACTATGGCACTCGTAAACACCAAAGAAATGTTCAAGAAGGCCTACGAGGGCGGCTACGCCATCGGCGCTTTCAACGTCAACAACATGGAGATCATCCAGGGTATCGTTGACGCCTGCAAGGAGCTGAACAGCCCCGTCATTCTGCAGGTCTCCGGCTCCGCCCGTAAGTACGCCCGCCACGCCTATCTGTACAGCATGGTCAAGACCGCCGCTGAGGAGACCGGTCTGCCCATCGCCCTGCACCTGGACCACGGCTCCAGCTTTGAGCTGTGCAAGGAGTGCATCGACGGCGGTTTCACCTCCGTGATGATCGACGGCTCCCACCTGCCCTATGAGGAGAACGTGGAGCTGACCAAGAAGGTTGTGGAGTATGCCCACGCCCACGGCGTCACCGTCGAGGGTGAGCTGGGTCAGCTGGCCGGCGTGGAGGACGAGGTCAGCGTGGAGGCCGACAAGGCTCAGTACACCGATCCCGATCAGGTCGAGGATTTCGTCACCCGCACCGGCGTGGACAGCCTGGCTATCGCCATCGGCACCAGCCACGGCGCCTTCAAGTTCAAGCCCGGCCAGAACCCCCAGCTGCGCTTTGACATCCTGCAGGAGGTTATGGACCGTCTGCCCGGCTTCCCCATCGTTCTGCACGGCGCCTCTTCCGTGATGCAGGAGTACGTGGCCACCGTCAACCAGTACGGCGGTCAGATGGCGGACGCCATCGGCATCCCCGAGGATATGCTGCGCCAGGCTGCCAAGATGGCGGTCTGCAAGATCAACGTGGACTCTGACCTGCGTCTGGCTCTGACCGCTGGCATCCGCAAGCACCTGGCCGAGAACCCCACCCACTTCGATCCCCGTCAGTATCTGGGCGACGGCCGTGCCAACATCACCGCCGTGGTCAAGCACAAGATCGAGAACATTCTGGGCAGCGCCAACCGCGCCTGATTAAAAGTATGACCGACACAGGCGCAGAGACCTTCTCTGCGCCTGTTCTATTCTCTTGCAGGAGGTACATCCTATGCTGTTAGTGCTGGATATGGGCAATACCAACATCACCCTGGGCGTGTTCGAGGGCAAGCGACTGCTGCTGCAGTCCCGCATCGCCACCGACCGCACCAAGATGGAGGACCAATACGCCGTGGAGCTGATGGACCTGCTCCGCCTGTATAAGCTGGAGGTAACCGCCTTTGACGGTGCCATCCTGTCCTCGGTGGTGCCGCCGCTGAACCACGCCCTGTGCGGTGCGGTGAAAAAGGCCACGGGTCTGACCCCTCTGCTAGTGGGGCCCGGCACCAAAACGGGGCTGAATATCCGCATCGACAACCCCGCTACCCTGGGCGCCGACCTGCTGGTGGGTGCCGTGGCGGCGGTGGAGGCGGTGGGATACCCCTGCATCGTGTGGGATCTGGGCACCGCCACCACCGTGTCGGTGGTGGATAAGGACGGCGCCTACCGTGGCGGCGCCATTATGCCCGGCATCCAGACCGCCCTGGGCGCGCTGGCGGCGGGCACCTCTCTGCTGCCCCAGATCAGCGTGGACGCCCCCGACAAGGTCATCGGCTCCAACACCATCTCCTGCCTCCAGTCCGGCGCCGTCTACGGCAACGCCGCCCTCATCGACGGGATGAACGCCCGCATTGTGGAGGAATTGGGCTACGATGCTCCGGTGGTGGTGACCGGCGGTCTGGGTCGGGAGATCGCACCCCAGTGCCGCAGCCGCGTGCAGTATATGGGCGAACTGCTGCTGGACGGTCTGCGCATCATCTACGAGAAAAACCGAAAATAATCGCGTTCTGCCCTGTGACGGGACAGCCATCGGGCGTTCCAGTCCCAACGGATGAACGTGTTTACATACAGTCCGAAACGTGGTATTCCGTAAGGAAACGACAGTAAAGGAGAAACGATATGTCTACTGTAAAACAGAAAACTCTGCGGCTGGTGCAGCTGGGTCTGCTGGCAGGTCTTATCATCCTGCTGCAGATGTATCTCGTCATCCCGCTACCCGGCAGTCTGACCCTGTCGCTGGTGCTGGTGCCCATCGTGGTGGGCGCCGTGCTGTACGGTCCCGGTGCCGGTGCTCTGCTGGGCGGTGTGTTCGGCGCGCTGGTGTCGATCATGGCGCTCCAGGGTCAATTGGGCGCCCTCACCAATATGATGGTGGCCTATAACCCCGCCCTCACCGTGGCGGTGTGTATGCTCAAGGGCGTGGCCGCCGGCTTTGTCCCCGGTCTGATCGCCAAAGCCTTTAAAAAGCGCTCCTTTGTGGGCATCCTGCTGGCGGCGGCATCCGCCCCCATTATGAACACCGGCATCTTCCTGGCGGGTATGCTCACCATATTCCGCGACGTGATGATGGAGTTTGCCGCTGGCATCGGTATGGGCGGCACCTCCGCCCTCTACTTCGCCGTCGTGGCGCTGGTGGGTGTCAATTTCATCATTGAATTTGCCGCCAACCTGATTCTGTCCCCCGCCATCGCCAGCATCGTTAAGGCGGTTAAGAAAATCGGTAAATAATCACAAAAACAGGTCTGTGCCTGACGGCACAGACCTGTTTCATTTTACAGCAATACCGACAGCGCCAGCATCTCCCGCGTGCGCTCATACAGGGGTTCAAAATCACCCAGCGGCAGGGGGTTACGCCCCCGCCCCAGCTCGATGGTAAACCCGGGACGGCGGAAGGTGTCGATAAACCAATCCTTAAACCCGCCGTGGGCGGCGGTGGCGGCAGGCTGTGCCACCTCATAGCCGGAGGCCGCCCCCAACACCCGCGCCATCATCCGACTCTGGGGCGGGGTGCGGTCGCCGTACTGCCAGTAGATCTCCTCCCCCTGGCTGTGCAGCGCCACCACGTGGCGAAAGGCGTGACGGCGGCACAGATCCGCCAGCGCGCGAGTTTCCGGCTCGCTTTCCGCCTCCGGCCCACTCAAATTGCGGGTGTTTTTGACGTTTTTTTGCGTGGGGTCTTGCATTTCTTGCCATCCTGCATTAAAATTATGATTGATGTCCACCCCGCGGGCGTTGCCCCGCCACAGACCGGGGACGTCCGCCCCTGCCGCCGCGGCGGTGGCGGCATAGCCGCCGGCGGACGACGAGCCGTAGCGGGCGATCTCCACCCCGTCGGGATTCACCAGGGGGATAAACCATATCTGCCGCCCCCACATAGCGCAGCCGACAGGGATGTCACACAGAGGCAGGTCGGTCTGCATAGCGGCGCACAGTTCCTCGCACAGCCGCAGAGCGCACAGGGCGGTCATCCACTCCTGTCCGTGAAAGGCTGCCGCCATCAGCACCCGCTGACGCACGGGACCGCGGGACAGCACCAGCGCGGGTATCTCCCGCCCCAGCACACTGCGCCCCACCACCGCCGACGACAACCCGTCGTATCGACTGCGCAGAGCGGCGCACAGACCCCGCACCACCCCGTAATCCACCGGCTGCGGCGTCACCAACCGCCCCTGCACCTCAACCCTCATCGACTCTGACCCCTTTCAGGAGGAAATTATGGATAAACTAACCGAAAAAACCATCGCCCGCTCCACCGCCTTTCAGGGCTGTCTGCTCCGTCTGGACGTGGATCAGGTGGAATTGCCGGACGGCAACACCGCACCCCGTGAATACATCCGTCATCCCGGCGGCGTGGGCGTGGTAGCCCTCACCGACGCGGGCGAGGTGCTGCTGGTACGCCAGTACCGCTATCCCTACGGCGAGATACTCACCGAGATACCCGCCGGCAAGCGGGACCCCGGCGAGGACCCCCTCACCACCGGTATGCGGGAGCTGGAGGAGGAGACCGGCTACCGTGCCGCCACCTACACCCCTCTGGGCACCCTCTACCCCACCCCCGGCTGCTGCGACGAGGTGGTGTATCTGTATCTGGCCACCGACCTGACCGCCGCCGAGGCGCATCCCGATGCGGATGAGTTTGTGGAACTGATGCGCTGTCCTCTGGACGAGATGGTGGCGCGGGTGCTGGCGGGCGAGATCGCCGATGCCAAAACCCAGATCGGTATTCTGAAAACCAAGCTGCTGCTGGACAGCCAAAAGGAGGCGACCCAATGAAAGAGAAGCAAGTCCCCCTGCGCCGCGACCCGCTGCGCATCGTGTCCGCCTGCATGATGGCGGTGGTGGTGATGCTGCTGGTCATCTCCACCCTGTTCCAATGTCTGTCCATCTACGCCATCACCGTGGGCTCCCCCGACGTGTTGAGTGCCGCCGGATGGCTGCTGCCGGTATGGATCGCGGCGTTGGTGCTGCTGCCCGCCGCGGCGATCATCAATCCCATTGTGAAAAAGAACGAAAAATGGTCCTATCTGCCGCTGGCGCTGGCACTGGTCGGTGCCGCCCTGGCGCTGGTGGTGGCGCTGACTCTGCGGGGCGCCTTCCCCGTTCAGGCAGGCAGCAACGTGAGCATTCATAACCAGCAGGGTCTCTCCGACTGGAAGCTGATCTACCGTCACCTGTCCTCGGTGTTCGCCGGTGTGCTCACCGCCATTGCCGCGGGACTCAACCACATCGCCTGCCGCAACCAACGCATCCGCCTTGAGAACGAGCAGTACGAGAGTGTGTACGATCTGGGTGGCGATCCCCTCTTTGCCGACACGGACAAACCGAAGCTCAAGCGCAGCCAAAAGGACGCCCTGCGCAAGGAAAAGAACTAATCCATACACTATATGCACGTCCCCATAAAAAAAGACTGTGTTCATTACGAACACAGTCTTTTTTATTACAATACTTTCAGCAGACGGATGTAAAAGGACACGGTTTCCATCAGCAGATTCAGCGGGATCCGCTCATCGTGACCGTGGACCAGGCGGCGCATCTCCTTAGACATATACATCGCGGAGAAGCGGTACACCCGATCGGTGATGCGGCAATAGTGACGGGAGTCGCTGCACGCCATCATCAGATAGGGGGACACCAGCGCATCCGGCCAGGTCTGGCGGATGGCGGTCACCAGCCGCTCCCACTCCTCGCAGGAGGTGTCGGAGCAGATGGAGGGATTCATACCGTTGACCACCGACACGCGGATATTGTCGTTCTTAATGACCTTTTTGAGATAGGTCTGCGCCGACTCGATGTTGTCCTTGCCCAGCAGCCGAATGTTGGTGGCGAAGGAGGCGGTGGGGGGCAGCACGTTATAGGCGTTGCTGCCCTGCATACGGGTGGTGGCCACAGTGGTGCGCATCATGGCGTTCAGCTCGCCGCCGGACAGCCGTCCGATGAGATCCAGCACGGGACCGAAGCACCACAGATTGGAGAAGATCAGCCGATACAGAAAATTGGAGTGACGACCCAGAGTGTCGAACATCTCCTGCACGGGACGGGTGATCTGGTAGGAGAAAGGATGCTTCTCAATGCGGGTGACCGCCTGACTGAGCTGACCCAGCAGGGTGTGCACCGGCGGGGTGGAGGCGTGACCGCCACCCGAATCCATCGTAAACTCCAGATTCAGACCGCCCTTTTCGGCAATGCCGATGAGGGCGCACCGACCGGTGACGCCGGGAAACACGTTCTCCACCACAGCACCGCCCTCGTCCAGCACCAGAGCGGGCTTGACCCCATTCTGCTCCAGATAGGTGACAATGGCGGGGCAGGAATCTCCGTCGATCTCCTCCTCGCCCGAAAAGGACAGGTACAGGTCGTTGCGCGGCAGGTAGCCCTCGCCCAGCAACTGCTCCAGCGCCTCCATAGCGGCGCAGAGGGTGCTCTTGGTATCCAGGGTGCCGCGACCCCACAGCACGCCGTCCTCGATCAGACCGTCAAAGGCGGGGCGGGTCCACCCCTCCTCCACCGGCACCACGTCGTAGTGGGCCATCAGCACGGTGGGGCTGTCCGACGACCGCCCCTTCAGGTGATACAGCAGACCGTTGCGCCCGATATGGTGCAGGGTGGCCGCCGAATGGATGCGGGGGAACCGCTCCACCAGCAGGGCGCGGAAGCGGTCAAACTCCGCCGCCTCCTCACGGCTGTGGTCACGGTAGGACACCGTGCGGCAGCGGATCATATCCTGTAGGTCTGCGGTGACCTTTTGCTCGTCCACCGTCACCTCTACCGACTCTACGGGAGTCTGGGGGCGGGGGCGAAACAGCGCCGCGCGGGTGAGTATCACCGCCAGAAACAGAACCAGCAGACCCAGCAGGGCATACAATACGTAATCCATATCAGATCCAGCCCTTCTTATACATCAAGCGACCGGCGCCCAGGGCGATGAGCACGCCCACCGGCACCAGCACGCCCACCGAGCCGGCCAAGCTGGGCACCGCCAGGAACAGGATGATCATAAAGGTCAGGGGGGCGATGGACAGCTTGGGATTCTTGCTGATGTACACCACACCCAGACCGCCGAACAGGGCGGGCAGGATGTTGTCAAAGGCGGGCTTCAGCGTCTCGGAATTGAGGATGGGGGTAATCAGCGACAGACCGAACACGCCCAACGCCAGTATGATGGTGGTTACAATGGAGCTGGTGGCGATGGCGATGGTGGAAATGACCTCGCCCTCCTCGCTGCTGGCCTTAACGTCGGCGTTCTCCATAGCGGTCAGCGCCACGGGTGCCTTCAGCGCGGTCAGATTACCGGTGACGAAGGACAGATAGGTGCCGCCCACGCCCAGCATAGGGGTGTAGGTGATGACCTCGATGACGCCCACCGTCCAGAAAATGGGAGCCACGCCCAGCAGACCGGTAAACACGTTGGTCAGAGAGGGCCACGCATCGTACGCCACGCAGATGATGACCGGAACCATCAGAACCACCACCGCGGCGGTCCAGATCCAAATCTTACCGTACAGGTCGGTTTTCTTCATATAATCACTCATATCGGCACCTCCTTATCCAAATAAAATGGGAGTGATGACCACCGCAAAGATCATAGCACCCAGCATACTGACCGTCATGGCATAGGTTTCCAGCCATTTCCAGCCGCATTTCTTAATCAGGATGCCGCACAGCGCCATCAGCAGTGCCGACACCAGCAGCACGAAGATGGGCATCCAGCCCTCCAGACCCTTACGGATGTCCGCAAACACCATACCCAAAAAGGCGGAGATCATACCCAGGAACAGCGAGGCCATAAAGATGTCGCCCCACTTCTGATCCTTGTTCTGCAGGTTGATGACGCCGCCCCGAATCTTCTTCATCAGGATGGGGGGCAGGATGATGCTGGGCAGGATGCCCAGGGTCATCACCCAGGCGATAGCGGCGTACACCTTAGGGTCGGTGATCATCTCGGACAGGGACTGGCCGAAGGCATTGGCCGCCGAGGTGGCCGCCGGCAACTCATAGGTGATGGCACCGATGACGCTGATGCGGATCCACGGGAGGGGCAAGCCCAGGAACTTGGACAGGGTCACCACGCCCAGCAAAAAGGAGATGGCGGGGGCGATGGTAAACACCGCCGAAGACACCACCGTCTTACGCAGGGTGGCAGAGGCGATGCCGATGCGCTTGCCCTGGCGGTAGGCTCTTACCAAAAAGAATATGGACTGCGCCAGCACAAACAGGATGACGCATCCGCCGATAATAAACAGCAGCGGATTATTGGGATGAAATTTCATATCCGTTCCCTCCTCACAGAGATTTACTACATTATACCGCATCTGTGGCATTTTGGCAACAAAAAACCGTCCTGCGGCAGGCAGGACGGTTTGATTCAGGGGATGTTCAGCAGTCTTTTGGCGTTGTCGCAGAGGATCTGCCGTTGTTGTTCGGGGGACAATTCCAGGCTGTCCAGCAGCCGCCGCTCCATACCCGCGGTGTGCCACGGGCTGTCGGTGCCGAACAGAATGCGATCGGCGCCGTGAGTTTCCAGAATCTGCTGGGCGTAGTACTTGGGTATGGAGGCGTAGCCGAAGGAGGTGTCCAGATACACGTCCCTGCCGCAAAGATGCCGCAGCACCCCCTCGCCGCACTGGAGCCCGCCCCAGTGAGCCGCCACCACCGGACTGTCAAACCACTCAAGCGCTCTTTCCAGCGCCTGCGGCATACAGCCGTAGGGGGGCGGGAAGCCGTAGTCCACCCCCGCATGAAACACCGTAATCAGTCCCAATTCCGAGATTTTTCGGTACAGGGGCTTCCATTTCGGGTCGTCCACCGCAAAGCCCTGATAGTCGGGGTGGAGCTTGACCCCCTTCAGGCCCAGTTCCTTAATGCGTTCCAACTCCGCAAAGGCGTCCTCGCTGTCGGGGTATACCGAACCAAAGGCGACGATGTCCTTTCCGTTGTTGATGGCAGCGGCAAAGTCGTTGACCTTTTTCTGCTGGTGGGGGTTGGTGGCGATGTTCAGCACCACCGACAGATCCACCTGCTGCTCCACCATACTGCGCCGCAGACCCGCCACCGTGCCGTCGGTGTGGGGCTCCATACCACCGGATACGTGGCTCAGCCGCCCCACCGCCTTCACCGCCAGGGCGTCGGGAAAACAATGGGTATGAAAATCAATTGTCATAGAATCACCTCGGTGTTACTATGCCCAAATTACACGGTTTCTACTTTGATCAGGCTGGTATTGCCGGATTCACCGGTGGTAATGCCGCCGGTGATAACGATGTGATCCCCCTTGGCCAGCGGCAGGGTCTGCTCCGCGATCTTCTTGGCGGTGTAGAACAGCACGTCGGTGGAGGAAAATCTCTCACACATGGCGGGAATGACACCCCAGGAAAGGGACAGCTTGCGCCAGGTGGCCTCGTCGGTGGTCAGACCGATGATGTCCACCGGAGCGCGGAAACGGGACACCATCCGCGCGGTCATACCCGACAGGGAGCAGGCCACGATGGCCTTGGCGTCAATGTCGATGGCCATACCGCAGGTGGAGTGGGAGATGGCGTCCACCGTGTTGCGGATCTCAAAGGAGGAGCTGTAAAACCGCTTGCGGTAGTTGATGCTCTCCTCGGCGGTCTTGGCGATCTTCGCCATCGCCGCCACCGCCTGCACGGGGTATTTGCCCGCCGCTGTCTCGCCGGACAGCATAATGGCGGACGTGCCGTCGTACACGGCGTTGGCCACGTCGGAGATCTCCGCACGGGTGGGGCGGGGGTTATGGATCATGCTCTCCAGCATCTCGGTGGCGGTGATCACCCGCTTGCCCAGCATACGGCACTTGGTGATCAGTTTCTTCTGCAGGGTAGGCAACCGCTCAAAGGCGATCTCGGTGCCCATATCGCCGCGGGCCACCATAATGCCGTCGCAGTAACGGCAGATCTCCTCGATGTTGTCCACGCCGGACTGATTCTCGATCTTGGCGATCAGCTCAATGCCCTTGGCGCCGATCTCCTCCAGATAGTTGTGGATGTCGATCAGATCCTGCTTGTCCGATACAAAGGAGCAGGCGATGAAATCCACCCCGTTTTGAACGCCGAAGGCGATGTCCGCCTTATCCTGCTGGGATAGGTAGATCTGCTTGAGCACTTTCCCCGGGAAACACATACTCTTGCGGTCGGACAGCTCGCCGCCGTCGGTGACGGTGGTGACGATGTGGTTGCCCTCAATGGCGGTGACCTCAAAGGCCAGCAGACCGTTGTTCAGCAGGATGGTATCCCCCACCGCCAGCTCGGCGGGCAGGTTCGCGTAACTCACCGACACCATCTCGCGGTTGCCCACCACCTCCTCGGTGGTGAAGGTGAAGGTGTCCCCCTCATCCAGTGTGATCTTACCGTCCTCAAAGGTTTTGATGCGGTATTCGGGACCCTTGGTATCCAGCATAATGGCGATGGGTACCCCCAGGTCGGCGCGCACCTGCTTGATTAGGTCGATGCGCCGCTGGTGTTCCTCATAGGTGCCGTGGGAGAAGTTCAGCCGCGCCACGTTCATACCGGCCTTGCACAGCCCCGCCATAACCTCGTAGGTGTCGCAGGCCGGACCGATGGTGCACACAATTTTGGTTTTCCGCATACAAATGCCCCCAGTGTAAATGAAATCGTCTTTATTATACCACCGTTTTTGCCAAATGCAAGGTCAAGCAAATAAAAATCACACGCAATTAAAGCCGCCACTTAACAGCGACGGCTTTAGTTGCTTATAAATTCAGTTTACTAATATCAAAGCGACCGTTTTGCTTAAAGTACCCAAGATTAAAAATCTCTCCTGGATGTTTCTTTGCCCAAGTTTCAGCTACTGTTTTAAGTTCTTCTGCCGTAATCAACAGAATTTGAGCATCATTATTCAACGAATAATCCACACATTCCTGAACGCTTTGCGGAGTGAAGTCGGGCGCAATAACCATAAACACCACAACGTCTTTGTCAGATGCTTTGATGTATCGGTCAAATTGCAGAATATGATCTTTCAAGTTCACCTGGGTTTCCTTGGATTTGTTGTCCCACATAATATATTTATCCTTAAAAGACAACTTTCCGTCCGGATGCTCTGTACCGGTTAGCGTGAGAGGTTTGTTTAACAACATTTTTTCGAAGATATAATTAGTCGCTTCTTCAAAGTAATGCTCACACTGCAAATCTTTTTCAATAATGTTGTTTGCACGCAAGAATTTCAAATCACGACAAGCCAATTCTTTGAATACAGCAACATATTGTTCGCGAGGGTCTTCCGTTACAATTTCAATACGACGAAGAGAATCGTAATAATTCAATAATTTTTGCATTAAAGCCTCTTTTGTTCCATAGCCAGTCAGACCGAGTTCGACGCACCAATCCCACAGCTGATCAGCATTCATACCATCGCGAGCAGAAAAACCACCAAGCAAATTGGAAGGCAACACATATTTGAGAATAACCTCGCGCAACTCTGCGACAGTTGCCGAGGGCGAAATGTCAATAATAACTCTTTCGCAATTTCTGTTGGCTTTCTCTACAATATCGATTAAATATTGTTTCCGAGTTTTCTTGATAACTGTATCAACCAATTTTTCATAACCATAAGCGCGAATCTCTACGCCATAGTATTTTCGCAACCCGCTAGCAACATCATCAGGTATCATATCACATAAGACGCCATCCGAATTCTTAATAGCAACCAACAAACCTTTTGATTGTAATACTCGACGAGTTTCCTCAATATCATCAAAAGAATGTAAACTGTTCTCAAAATTAGGAAATCTGCCAGATTTAGCATCCAACATATGTTGCTCTCTCGTAGTAATGCAAAGATATTTGCGTAATGCCTCTAACAAATTCTTTTCATCCACAGAAATATCATTGTTGTGCGCCCACGCTTTATCAATCATATATTTGAATAGCGCAAAATCCTTTGACATTTTCGATGTGTCAAAGTTATTAGATTCATCGACAATCGTTTTCTCATAGTTTAAGATTGCAGAATCCGTTTCTTTTTGGATAGAAATAAAATCATCTTGATTCAATAGAATATCCCGCAAAAAAATGGGTGCAATAATTCGGATAGCACGGTTGCTGTCCAATTTCAATTCCTCAATGCGCGCAGAAATATTCTCAAAGGAGGTATATTGCGGAGCAGTTTTTATCAAAAATGCTTTTACCTCATCAAAATCTAAACGGCGATAATCCGCAACGTAAGCCGCAGCGATTCTTTTCGCAATAGTGATATTGGGGATTTGCTCAACATACTGTACAAAATTCATAGTATCCCTCCTTGAAAACAGTGTAGCACATGAAAAAGAATTTGTCAAAATTTGTTTGTATAAATCATAACCACCTGTCTTGTGCAGCAGAGTATAGAGGGTATGCTTGAAATACCTCATCCACCCCGTTCGGCGGTCCTCCTTCCCCTCGAGGGGAAGGTGCCGAGCAAATGCGAGGCGGAGAGGGTTTCCGACACTACAAAAAAAGAGCACAGACTGTCGTCTGTGCTCTCACAAGGGTCGAGGCCCTGAGAACTGAATAAAGGAACTGGAAATAGAAGTGACAGAAGCAACCTACTGTGGAGGCGGGCATCACACCGCGTTCCACCAAAAAACATTCGATTTCATCGTCGAATTTGTAGGTCAAGCCCTCGATCTATTAGTACTGCCAAGCTAAAAGTGTCACCACTCTTACACACGCAGCCTATCAACCATGTAGTCTTCATGGGATCTTACCTGATTACTCAGTGGGATATCTTATCTTAGGGTTGGCTTCACGCTTAGATGCTTTCAGCGTTTATCCAATCCGCACATAGCTGCCCAGCTGTGCCACTGGCGTGACAACTGGTGCACCAGAGGTGCGTCCATCCCGGTCCTCTCGTACTAAGGACAGAGCCCTTCAAATATCCTGCGCCCACAACAGATAGGGACCGAACTGTCTCACGA
>JAZQKF010000093.1:0-19672 GCA_045542015.1 Acutalibacteraceae bacterium | reverse complement strand
TTTTTTAATAAATTTCTTTTGTTTACTCCCTCCCCACCCAATAAAAAACCCCCGAACACGAACCCCGTTTCCGGGGATTTTCGTTATCGCTTTTATTCAAACAGAGGGTACTTGTCGCACAGGGCGTCCACGGCGACGCGGACAGCGGCGGCGTTGGCATCGAAATCCTTGGCCACCAGCGCCATCAGGTGAGCCACCTGCACCATATCCTCCTCCACAAAGCCGCGGGTGGTCACAGCGGCGGTGCCCACACGGATACCGCTGGTGATGCTGGGCTTCTGGGGGTCGTCGGGGATGGCGTTCTTATTCACCGTAATGCCCACCTCATCCAGACGCGCCTCCATATCCCGACCGGTGATGCCCATGGGGCGCAGGTCGATCAGCGCCAGGTGGTTGTCGGTGCCGCCGGACACCAGGTCAAAGCCCTCGGCCAGCAACGCCTCGGCAAACACCTTGCTATTATTCAGCAGCTGGGTCTGATACGCCTTAAATCCGTCGGTCAGCGCCTCGCCGAAGCACACCGCCTTGGCGGCGATGATGTGCAGCAGCGGACCGCCCTGGATGCCGGGGAAAATCGCCTTGTCGATCTTTTTGGCGATCTCCTCATCGTTGCACAGGATCAGACCGCCGCGGGGACCGCGCAGAGTCTTGTGGGTGGTGGTGGTCACCACGTCGGCATAGGGCACGGGGCTCATATGCAGACCCGCCGCCACCAGACCGGCGATGTGGGCCATATCCACCATCAGGTAAGCGCCCACGCTGTGGGCGATCTCCGCCATCTTGGCGAAATCGATCTCGCGGGGATAGGCAGAGGCACCCGCCACGATCAGCTTGGGGCTGTGCTCCTTGGCCAGGCGCGCCACCTCGTCGTAGTCGATGCAGCCAGTCTCGGCGTCCACGCCGTAGGACACGAAATTGTAGTATTTACCGGAGAGATTCACCTTACTGCCGTGGGTCAGGTGACCGCCGTGAGCCAGACTCATACCCAGAACGGTGTCCCCCGCCTGCAGCAGAGCCACGTACACGGCGGTATTGGCCTGAGAGCCGGAGTGGGGCTGGACGTTGGCATACTTGGCGCCGAACAGACGGCAGGCGCGGTCGATGGCAATCTTCTCCACCACGCCCACGCACTGACAGCCGCCGTAATAGCGGCGGGCGGGATAGCCCTCGGCGTACTTATTGGTCAGAATGGTGCCGGCGGCCAGCAGCACCGCCTCGCTGACCACGTTCTCGGAGGCGATCAGCTCGATGCCGCGGCGCTGGCGGTCGTACTCCGCCTGAACGGCGGCACCGATCTCGGGGTCGAAGGCGGTCAATTCACGAATAGTATCTTTGATCATAGTGTTTCTCTCCTGTGTGTTGGTGATTTCTTGCCCATCATTATACTATTTTTGCCGCCGTATGTCAATGAATATACCAAAGCTGTCTTGCTATCTGTGAAAAAGTGTGCTATACTGCATTTGTATAGGTATTTTTTTGATGCTCTTGTTCCGATAAAGGAGGAAATTCGGATGTATAAGCGACTATTCGCTCTGGTGATGGCTGTGCTGCTGATGGGCACCATGCTACCTATGGTCAGCGCCGATGACGGCTACAACGATACCGACATCAACTGGGACGAACACACCCAGCACGTGTACGATGACTGTGCCGACCTGTCCTGCAACATCTGCGGTGCCCTGCGTCAGTCCGATCACGTATACGACCACGCTTGCGACACCGACTGCAACGTGTGCGGTGCCGTCCGCGTCACACAGCACGCATACGATAACGCCTGCGACGCTGTGTGCAACGTGTGCGGCTATACCCGTCAGGCGGCGGATCACGTATACGATAACGCCTGCGATGCCAACTGCAACGTATGCGATGCCCTGCGTGAGGTGCCCGACCACGTCAGCGATAAGGCGGCGTGTCTGGACGGCCACTGCATCCACTGCGGCGCCGAGATCCAGCATACCCAGCCCCACCGCTATGACCACGCCTGCGACACCGACTGCAACGTGTGCGGCACCGTCCGCTCCACCCAGCACGTGTACGATAACGCCTGCGACGCGGTGTGCAACGTGGAGGGCTGCGGCTATGTCCGTCAGGTGCCCGACCACGTATACACCAACGCCTGCGACGCGGTGTGTAACGTATGCGGCTATATCCGTCAGGTGCCCGACCACGTGTATGCCAACGCCTGCGACGCCAACTGTGACGAATGCGGCATGCTGCGCGAGGTGCCCGACCACGTGTACGACAACGGTAACGATACAGAGTGCAACGTCTGCGGATTCCACCGCGAGGCCTGTAACCACCAATGGGACAACGCCTGCGACACCCTGTGCAACGTAGAGGGCTGCGGTTACGTCCGTCAGGTGCCCGACCACGTGTACGCCAACGCCTGCGATACCGCCTGCGACGTGTGCGGTCACACCCGCACCGTGGGCGACCACGTCAGCGATAAGGCGGCGTGCCTGGACGGCAACTGTATCCACTGCGGCATTTCGATGCCCCTCACCCAGCCCCACCGCTATGACCACGCCTGCGATACCGACTGCAACGTGTGCGGCACCGTCCGTGCCATCCAGCACGTGTACGATAACGCCTGCGATACCCTGTGTAACGTAGAGGGCTGTGGCTATGTCCGCCAGGTGGGCGACCACCGCTACGACCACGCCTGCGACGTGGACTGCAACCTCTGCGGCGCTGTCCGCGCCACCCGGCACATTTACGATAATGCCTGCGACGCCGTGTGCAACGTGGAGGGCTGCGGCCATATCCGTCAGGTGCCCGACCACGTATACGACCACGGCTGTGACGCGGACTGTAACGTCTGCGGCGCCGTCCGCGCCACCCGGCACGTGTACGATAACGACTGCGACACCGACTGTAACGTGGAGGGCTGCGGCCATATCCGTCAAGTGCCCGACCACGTATGGGTCGGCGGCGCCTGCTCGGCCTGCGGCATCGCCTCCCCCTCTCGGGTGGTCATCACCTCCGAGTCCGCCACCGCCGGCTACGCCAAGATGGGCGCCAAGGTCTCCGCCAAGGTGACCGCCGAGGGCGATGATCTTACCTACACCTGGTACGTCAAGAACGAGAGCAGCAGCAAGTACAGCAAATCCTCCATTGTCAAAGCTACCTACTCCACCACCATGAGCGCCAAGGTAAAGAACCGCCGCGTCTACTGCGTGGTTGAGGATGCCTACGGCAACCAGGCTAAGTCCAAGACCTTCATCCTGCGGGAGAGTGTGTCCATCGTCAAACAGTCCTCCTCCACCGTCTACGCCAAGAAGGGCGCCAAGGCTTCCGTTAAGCTGACCGCCTCCGGCGACGGACTGAAATACACCTGGTACGTGAAAAACAGCGGCAAGTCCACCTACAGCAAGTCCTCTGTGACCTCCTCCACCTACTCTGTTACTATGAGCAGCAAGGTGAAGGGGCGCCGCGTGTACTGCATTATCAAGGACAAGTACGGCAAGAAGGTGCAGTCCAAGACCTTCCTGCTGCGGGAGAGTGTCAGCATCGTAACCCAGCCCAAGACCGTGACCGTGGCGAAGAATAAGACCGCCAAGGTGACCGTTAAGGCTTCCGGCGACGGACTGAAGTACACCTGGTACGTGAAAAATGCAGGTGCCAAAAAGTACAGCAAGTCCTCCATCACCAAGTCCTCTTACTCCGTAACGATGACCAACAAGGTGAAGAACCGCCTGGTCTACTGCGTGGTGACCGACAAGTACGGCAAGACCGTCAAGTCCACCACCGTCCGTCTGAAAATGAAATAATCCACTAAAAAAAGACCGCCGAGAGAGCACTCTCGGCGGTCTTTCATTATGCGGGCAGTTCCACCCAACCGGATACGTATTTCTCCAGCGGCTTTTTGCCCACGCGGCTCTTAAGATTGGTGACGCGGTAGCGCCCGTGCACCTTTTTGCCGTCGTACAGGTAAAAGGTGCCGGTGCGGGTCACCGCCGCGGCACCGACGCTGGACAGGTACAGTTTCCCCTTATCCAGCGTCACCTTATCCCCCGCCTTCGGCTTGGGGGTAGGCGGTGTCACCACACCGTCCACCACGGGGTAGAGGATGCCCAGCAGCTCGCACAGCGCCTTTACCGTTTCCTCCGCCAGCAATTCCATACCGCCGCCGTGGAACCACTCACAGTCCTCGGCGTTGTCGTGGAAAAACAGCTCGTCGTACAGACAGGGCATCTTGGTGGCGGAAATCTCATAGAGATTGCGGCGGGTCACCACCTTATGGTGTCCCACGCAACGGCGGTGCTTGTGGATCACCTGCGCCTTGGCGCGACTGGCGGTGTCAGGCCAACACATAGTCATGCTGTACCGACCGCCGCCCGCATTGGTGTGGGCCACGTAATACAGATCCGCACCCCAGTTGTTGGCCTCGCGGACCTTTTTCTTCATACCGCTGTCCCCTACCCAGTCGGCGGGCGCCCGCTTCACCGTGGCGCCCAGCTCGGTCATACGCCGCTCCACAATGTCCATATAGGCGTTGCAGTGGGTGTTCTCACTGCAGGGCATGGGGCATTTTGTGGGGTTGTCCGAGGCGTGGGCCGCCGCCGACAAATACAGCTTACCGCCCATCACGCCACCTCTGCTTTCAGCTCCGGCAGACCGCCCACGCTGGTCAGCAGGGACAGAATGCCCGCCAGCACCGCCGTGGACGCCACCGCGGGCCAGTTTACCTCACCCAGCATGGCGGCGGTGCCGATGGTGGCCGCCGCGGTCTGCGCCACCGTCCGCAGAGCACGCACGCCGGCGGCCCTGAGCCAATTCCATATACCTTGCTTCATATCGTTCCTCCTCTTATACCGTCAGACCCAGGCGCACCATCAGCCAGCCCACCAGCGCCGCCACAGCGGCCAGCAGCGCCTTTTCCACAACGCTCTCCCACCGCTTGGCGGACTTGCCGCTGATCGACTTGACGTCTGCCTTGATCTCCTTCATATCCGCATCCATATCCGTCTGCTTCTGGGCGATGGCCGCCACCGACCGCACCAGATCGGTGATGTCCTCCTGCCGCTTTTCCACCTCTTCCAGCCGATGCATATTGGACTTTGCACGGTCCTCCACGCAGCTGAGACGGTGCTCCACCGTCAGGTCGTTGGCAGACAGCGGCATTATCGCAGGATACACACACTCACCCATCATGTCATGGGATAATGGCCGATGTGGTTCTGCACCAGCGTCCACAGCTGATTCAGGCGGTTTTCCATTGATGCGCACTTGTTGCCCATATTATTCAAGGCGGTCACATAAATGTCATAGGCGGCCATTTTTTCGGCCACCACCTTATTCTGGACGGGGTTCAGACTGGTTTTATCCAACGCGGCGTCCACCGTCACCTGCGCCTCCTCCAGCGCGGTCACACGGCTGTTCAGCTCCTCAATATCGATTACGGCGGCGTCCAGCTGACCTTCGGTCACCAGGTCCGCCTCCTCCAGCGCGGTCACGCGGCTGTCCAGCCGACCCACGTCCATAGTGATGCCGCCGATCTGACCGCGCACGGCCTCACCCAGGGATTCATACCGACTGCCCGCGGAGGAGACGCGTGCATCCTCCACCTCGTTGGTCACTGCATCCAGCGCCGTCTCCAGCACCGCATTTTTTGCGGCGACCTGCTGCACGTCGGACTGAATGTCGTCCACCTGCTCCACCACGTCGAAGTGGATGTTCTGGGCGTTGATCAGCGCCAGCTCCGCCAGATGGGCGTACTCCTTGGCCTCACCCACGCACTCCTCGGTATCGGCCAGGCAGGATTCCACCGTCTGGGTGTTCTTCAGCACGGCGTCCAGCATCTCGTCCATGTGCTCTTCCATCGCCTCCAGCTCGCTCTGGGGCAGATCCGCCGCCGGCTCGGCCACCACCGTCGCGGCCACGTCAAACACCATCACCGCCGACTTCTTCACCTGACCGTCGGGACCCAGGGCGCGGATATTGGCCCACAGCCTACCGGGCAGCTGGGTGTGCTGACGCAGCACCGTCCAGGTGAGCAGCAGTCCCTTCGGGGTGATCTCCTTTTCCAGCGAGGCAATATCGGTGGTGCTGTGGCAGTCCACCGTCACGTCGGTCACGGTGTACTTCTCCCTGGTGGTGGAGGAAGAGGTCTTTACCAGCGTGTCGCTGACCGTCTCGGAGGATTCCAGCTTGGTGCTCTCCAGCTGACGGCTGTCGCGGGTGGTCACCGTGGACAGATCAAAGGACATATCCAGATGGAATCCCCAGTCCACGTACTCCTGCCACCCGTCACAGGCCAGCAGGAACTGCCGCGTCACCGTCTGGTGCTCGCCCACGTAGGCCAGCTGACGGTCCTCCTCAGGAATGGTGGCGATCCAATCCTGTATTGTTATCATAGGCTCTCCTTTCCCTCCCACGCCGCCGTCCCCGTAGGGCGTGGGGTCGTATTTGTATCGGTCACACTCACCGACGGGGCACAGCCCCCAAAAAGAAACAACCGTACCTGTCGGTACGGCTGTTCTTTCATATATTATTGTAAACGAACATTTGTTCTTTGTCAACCCTTTGGGCGGAATTTGTGTCAGCAGCCCTTGCCCTGACCGCCGGTGTGGCCGCCGGTGCCGCAGCCACAGCCACCGCCGCCGTCCCCCTCGGTGGCGGGCGGGAAGAATTCATTGACGGGGAAGCTCATCTTGTGGAACAGGTCGCAGGGGTTTTCGCTGGTGGGGGTACACTCCTTATTGGGCATACAATAGTCGTACACCGGCATCAGCATCTGCACGTTGCGAATGAGCTGGACGATGGAGAAGATACCCAGGGTAACCACCACCAGCTTGTTATCCGGGCAGTCCACGAAATTGCCGCCGTAGCGCCCGCACAGATTGGCGGGGATACAGCCGCAGTCGCCGCAGTCGATGCGGCACCGATCACAGCACTCCACCAGACGACCGTCCAGCACCACAGGCTCCGCCACCTGCACACAGCAACGGGGCATATTGCGGGTGGGCATCTCCTGACGGTCGCAGGCGTCGGGGGCGTGCTCGCTGCAGAATACCCGCACGTGACCCTCGCTGCCGTAGAGGATCACCTTTTTGCGGAAGACGCCCACGCCGTGGATCACGGTGCAGGGACAGCCGTGACCGCCGTATACCTCGATCTCCACATCAAAGAAGAAGGTCAGATCACAGGAATAATAGCCGCGGTTAAAGGGCAGAGCCTCCACGTCTATGTAGGTGGTGATGACCTCCGCCTTTTTGGCACGGATGCCGGTGGCGTGGTCCACCAGCATCTGCTCCCGCTCGGTGAAGAACAGGCGCATATTCTCGATACAGTCCTTGTCACAGCAGCTGTCGTACACCCGACCGGCGTCCACACAGACGGCCTCTTTACAGCCGCTGTCGCGATAACATTTATCCGTCATACGCATAGCCTCCTATACAGAATGTAAGTGACGGACTCCGCCCGCCGCTTCACTATTACTGTATGTGGTACGGCTTGTTCGGGTGAATGATGGACATTCGCCTGCAGCGAAGTCCGTCGAGATTTTGTGGCGTTGCCACAAAACTCGCAGGAGCGAAACCAACCTCGTATAGACCCCGTAGGGGCGGATTCCATATCCGCCCGCACAGCCGCGTCAGCGGCGCGCCTTCTCCTTGAGGGAAAGGTGGATTTTTGCCGCAGGCAAAAAGACGGATGAGGTGTCTTCATCCATAGACCATTGACAATTCATTTTACGTCTGCTATTATGTTAATGAGAACAGAACTGATGGGCGCGGCAAGAGAGCCACTACGGTCACTCCCCCGCCGGAGTAGGTTCAGTTTCTCTGTTTTTACATAAAAACGCCGTGGTGTAAACCACGGCGTTTTTCTTATTGTTTCTCCAATTTGGCGTAATTGGCCATCAGCTTCTTCTGACCCGCCTTATCAAAATCGATCACCAGCAAATAATCCCCCGACATAGCGGTCATATTCACGATCTTACCGGTGCCGAAGGTGGCGTGGGTCACCACGTCCCCCACCGCAAAGCGGCATCCGCCGCTCTTGGGAGCAGGCTTGGGCGTGCTGCCCACCGTCACACGGTTGCCGGCGGTATAGCGGGAAGTGGTGGAGCCGGCGGTGGGATAGGTGTAGGTATACCCGCCACCGGAACGGCTCTGTCCGCCGCTGTAACCGCCGCCATAGCCGCTGCGGTCGCTGTAACCGCCATAGCCGCTGCGCTCGCTGTAGCGGCTGCCGCCGAACTCGCCGCCGAAGCCGCCGTAGGAATGACTGCGGTCCACCGTCTCGGTCAGGCTCTTGGGAATATCCTCCATAAAGCGGGAGGGCGGATAGCGGTTGGTCTTGCCGTACAGCATACGGCTCACCGCGCGGATGATATACAGCTGCTCGCGGGCGCGAGTCACCGCCACGTAGCACAGGCGGCGGTCCTCCTCCAGCTCCACGGGATCGAACATGGTCTGATAGCCGGGGAAAATGCCGTCCTCAAAGCCGGGCAGCAGCACCACGGGGAACTCCAACCCCTTGGCGGCGTGCATGGTCATCAGCACCGCTGCGTCGGCATCGCCGTCGTAGTTGTCGATGTCGGTCATCAGCGCCTGCTCCTCCAGGAAGCCCGCCAGGTCGGCGTAGTCGTCGCCGGCGTTCTTCTCATACTGGCGGATGGAGGAGGACAATTCCTCCAGGTTCTCCACGCGACCCGCCTCGGCGTCCCCCTGGTCCTGCCACATCCGCAGATAGCCGGTCTTGTCCAGCATATCCGCGTACAGGGTATGCAGGGGGATCTCGGGATCGTCCAGCTGCTGACGCAGCTCCTCGATCATGGCAATAAACTTTTCAATCTTCGCCGCCGCGCGGGACAGATCGGGGTAATCGGCGGCGTTTTTCAGCACCTCGTACAGGGGCAGCCCTAAGCCGTTCGCGATGGCGGCGGCGTGCTCCACCGTGGTGTCGCCGATGCCCCGCTTGGGCTGGTTGATCACACGGCGCAGACTCACCTCGTCACCGGGATTCTGCAGCAGGCGCAGGTACGCCATGGCGTCCTTGACCTCCAGGGTGTCGTTAAAGCGGTGACCGCCGATGATGCGATAGGGAATGCCGCTCTTGACCAGCGCCTGCTCGATGGCGTTGGACTGGGCGTTGGCGCGGTACAGCACCGCAAAGTCGGAATACCGCCGCCCGCCGGACACACCCGACAGAATGGTCTCGGCGATGTATTTACCCTCTTCCTCGGCGTTGTCCACCGTCACCAGATACAGCGGGTCGCCCTCCGCATTGGAGGTCCACAGGGTCTTGCCCTTGCGCCCCACGTTGCGGGCGATGATGGAGTTGGCGGCGTCCAGGATCCGTCCCGTGGAGCGATAGTTCTGCTCCAGACGGATCACGCGGCAATTACGAAACTGTTCCTCAAAGGACAGGATGTTTTCAATGGTCGCACCGCGGAATTTATAGATGCTCTGGTCGTCGTCACCCACCACGCACAGGTTACCGCTGCCGGCGGCCAGCATACTCACCAGCCGATACTGGGCGTGGTTGGTGTCCTGATACTCGTCCACCATCAGATAGCGGAACCGCCGCCGGTACCGCTCCAGCACCTCGGGGAAGCGGGTGAACAGATCCACCGTCTTGCCCAGCAGGTCGTCAAAGTCCATGGCATCCGCGTCCGCCAGCTTCTTCTGGTACAGGGTATATGCGCGGGACACCAGCTTCAGCCGCAGGTCATAGCCGTTTTGATGGGCAGCGGCATACTCCGCCGGTGTCACCAGCTCGTCCTTGGCGCGGCTGATCTCACCGAGGATCGCTTTGTGCCCCAAGGTCTTCTCGTCGATGTTCAGCTCCTTCATGCAGGCCTTCATCAGCCGCTTGGAGTCGTCGGTATCGTAGATGGTGAAGTGGGAGGAATAGCCGATATACCCGCACTCCCGCCGCAGAATACGGGCGCAGAAGGAGTGGAAGGTGCCGGCAACGACCTCTTCTCCCTCCTGCCCCAGCATACGGGACAGGCGCTCTTTGAGCTCCCCCGCCGCCTTATTGGTAAAGGTGATGGCCAGAATGCGCCACGCGGGACAGGGGTCCACCGCCAGCAGGGACACGATCTCCCCGTCCAGGGGGATCCGACCGTCGGCGCACAGCCGCAGTTTTTCCTCCTGGGCATCGGTCAGCAGCGGTACGTCCTCAGACACGTAGCCACTGCCGAAGCGCACCAGATTGGCTATGCGGTTGACCAGCACGGTGGTCTTACCGCTGCCGGCGCCCGCCAGAATCAGCAGAGGGCCGTCGGTGTGGTACACCGCCTGCCGCTGGGGCGGGTTCATCCGCGCAAACTGGCGGTCGATGATCTGCCTCCGCAGGGATACAATTTCAAATGGCGTTAACATAATATCATCCTTAACAATGAGGAATTAGAAATGAGGAATGAGGAATGAGGAATGTAATAACTTTTGTGAAATCCGTAGGGTGTCTTTTTATATCCACTGATAACAAGAGGCTGAACGGATGCCGTTCAGCCTCTTGGCTATGTCAGCTAATTTCTTGGCACTCTCCGTAACCGCTGATAAAAACCGCCACCGAGCATCGTGCTTAAGGTTTTATCAGTGGTTACAAATATTAACCGAACAGGGTCAGCAGAACACCCGCCGCCACCGCCGAGCCGATCACGCCGGCCACGTTGGGACCCATGGCGTGCATCAACAGGAAGTTGGAGGGGTTGGCCTTCTGTCCCTCTTTCTGCGCCACGCGGGCGGCCATGGGCACCGCCGACACACCGGCAGAGCCGATGAGGGGGTTCACCTTACCGCCGGTGAGCCAGTACATCAGTTTGCCCAGCAGAACGCCGCCCGCCGTACCGACGGAGAAGGCGATCAGACCCAGACAGATGATCAGGATGGTGGTGGGACGCAGGAAACTGTTGGCATTGGCGGTAGCACCCACGGTGATGCCCAGGAAGATGGTGACGATGTTCATCAGCTCGTTCTGGGCGGTCTTGGAGATACGCTCCACCACGCCGGACTCCCGCATCAGGTTACCCAGCATCAGCATACCGATCAGCGGCGCCGCCGAGGGCAGCAGCAATACACAGATGACGGTAACGATGATGGGGAACAGGATCTTCTCGGTCTTGGACACGGTGCGCAGCTCGGTCATCACCACACTGCGCTCCTTTTGGGTGGTCAGCGCCCGCATAATGGGGGGCTGGATGATGGGCACCAGCGCCATATAGGAATACGCCGCCACCGCAATGGCGCCCAGCAGTTCGGGAGCCAACTTCGAGGTCAGGAATATAGCTGTAGGACCGTCCGCGCCACCGATAATGGCAATGGAGGCCGCCTGCTTTTCGGTGAAGGCGATGCCCCACTGCTCGGCCCACGGCAACAGATTCAGCGCGCGGGCGCCAAAGAAGGTGAAGAAGATGCCCAGCTGTGCCGCAGCGCCCAGCAGGAAGCTCTTGGGGTTGGACAGCAGGGGACCGAAGTCGGTCATCACGCCGATACCCAGGAAGATCAGGGGCGGATAGATACCGAACTTGACGCCCTGATACAGATACCACATCAGACCGCCCTGCTCGAAGTGCTCCCAATACAGGGAGTACACGCGGCAGTCGCCGTCACCGTCCAGGTCAGGCTCCACCACGCAATAGTTATTCTGATAAACGATGTAATAGTGCTCGGCTCCGTTGGCGTCCACGTAGGTCATGGGGCTCAGCTGGCTGACGTACTCCAGCGGTACCTCACCCATATTGTTCTCCATAACGGGGTACACCTGCTCGTAGGTGCCCTCCATATACTGCACAAACTCCTCCTGGGAGAAGGGTACCACCGAATTGCGCTGGGGGTCCATCACGCCGCCCAGAGGCAGGTTGACCAGCAGCATACCAAAGGCGATGGGCAGCAGCAACAGAGGCTCAAACTGCTTCTTGATCGCCAGATACAGCAGCGCGCAGGCGATCACGATCATAATCAGATTTTTCCAGCCGCCGCCCTCAAAATTGCACAGGCGGGCGATGCCGGAATCCTTCCACAGGTCCACGATGGCCTGGAAGAAGGGAGTGTTTAGTAAATCCGCAAAAAAGCTCATAATAACTCCTTAATATTACACCTTACGAATGCCTTTAACCGCGTACTGAGTTCCCTCGGGGGCGACAGAGGCCACCGCGGCGGAGATAACCGCCACCGTTTCGGCGGGAACGCCGCCGTCCACCTCCGGCTTGGAGCTGACCTGCTGGGTGTTGCCGGTGATGGGGGCAGCGGCAGGGGTCGCTACCGGAGCCGCAGGCGCCGCAGGGACCGCAGGCGTGGGCACCTTGTCACCATTCTCCTGACCGCCCATAGCGATGCCGAACAGCTTAAACACGCCGGTGAGCAGCAGCAGCACCAGAAACACCACGGTCAGACCGATGGCGATCACCGAGCCGGCATCACCGAGAATCTGACCCGCATTGGCAGATAAAACAAACATACACGTACCTCCCATATAGTAATCGGCAGAGAAAACCGAATCCCTACCCATTATAACAGTTACCATTATTATACTACCCCGCTACGCAAAAAGCAATACTTTTCTGACTCTGCAGGCAATAAAAAACGTCCTCTGTCACACCGCGGTAACAGAGGACGCGTTTTGTTATCACAGACGGGTCAGCCACGGCTTAATGCGCAGACGATCCAACGCCGCCGCCAGCAGGATGTAAGCGATTCCACTCACCAACTCCTGCACCCCGTTAAAGGGCGCCGCCAACAGCGCCGCGCTCACCGCCGCACCCATAGGGGTGCCGGACAGCAGCAGTATCGCCGTCTCCGCGACGAAATAACCCGCCACGCCGATCAGACCGGCCAATAACGGCGCCCAGCCGTTGCGGCGGCACAATATCCGCTCATTTTTAGCTGTAAAGGGAATCACCATTACACCCTTGATAATCAATGTCGGCACAGCCCACACCGCCGCGCCGGACAGCAAGTCGGCCAATGCACCGCCTATGGCGCCCACCGCCACGGCATAGGGCACCGGCAGCAGGCTTGCCGCCAGATACAGCACCGTATCACCCAGGTGCACGTAGCCGCCACCCACGGTGGGAATATGTAGAATATAGGCGGTAGTGAACACCATCATAGCGGTCAGCAGACCCGCCAGCACCAATTTCTTCTTCACAAGATATCACTCCTCACATAGATCTCGCAGGAACGGCTCAAAGGCGATGCCGTCCTGACCGTTCACATGCATCTCAGCGGTAGCCGCCGTGGTCTTACGCACAAAGGTGACGGTCCTTTTTACCGCCTCCACCAGAGTCGCGCCCCGCAGCAGCCAGCCGCACAGAACCGAGGCGAACAGATCGCCGGTACCGGCGAAATTCTGCTCCACCCGATGTCCGCCGACCCATTCGGCGGCGGAGGCGACAGAGGAAATGACGCAGTTGTCGATGCGGTCGCCCTGCTCCACGCCGGTGACCACCACCGCCCCACAGCCATCCGCCAGCAGGCGGCGAGCCATCGCCTCTACCCTGCCGCGGCGGTCACGGTCCGCCATCACGGCGCGGTAATCCTCACCGGTCAGCAGGCACAGTTCGGTCAGATTGGGGGTGGCAACGCTGGCTACAGACACCAGCCGCGCCATAGCGGGAATCAAGCTCTCGGAACAGGAGGAATACAGTTTGCCGTGGTCCGCCATAGCGGGATCCACCAGCCGCAACGCCCCCTGCTCGCCCAGGCGGCGCAGAAAAGGCTCCAGCACGTCCGCCTGCCGCTCATCCCCCAGAAATCCGGTATAGCCGCAGGCAAAGGTCAGCCCCAGCCGATCCCAGTGGGACAGATAATCCTCCATATCCCCCGAAAAATCCCGAATCAGCGGGTCGGGGTAGCCGGTGTGACTGGACAGCACCGCCGTGGGCACGGGGCACACCTGGAATCCCATCGCCGACAGGATCGGAATGGACACGGTCAGGGAACACCGTCCGAAGCCGGACAGATCGTTCACCACCGCCACCCGACGAATTTCTTCCATTGTCACACCTCACTTTGCGTCAATTTTCTTATCACTTGATCCACAGGGGCTCGTCCTCCGAGCCGATGGGGCGTACCGTCAGATCGTACAGCGCCTGACGGGGCTCCTTATGCTCATAGCATACCTGATAGCACTGCTCCACCAGCGGCATCTCCACGCCGTGGGCAGCCGCCAGCTCGCGGGCGGCTCTCGCCGCCAGATAGCCCTCCACAGTGCCCACGCGTTTGATGGTATCCTCCACCGATTCGCCGCGACCGATCAGCATACCCGCCCGCAGGTTACGGGAGTGCATACTGCCGCAGGTGACCATCAGGTCACCCATACCGCTCAGGCCTGCAAAGGTGGTTTGCTTTGCACCCATCGCTATACCCAGACGAGCCATCTCCGCCAGTCCGCGGGTCATCAGCGCCGCTTTGGTGTTGTCACCCAGCCCCAGGCCGTCCACGATGCCGGCGCACAGCGCGATCACGTTCTTCAGCGCACCGCCCAGCTCAACGCCCACCAGATCGCCATTGAGATAGATGCGGAACAGGGAATGACTCAGCTGCTCCTGCACGTAACGGGCCACCGCCATATCCTCAGCAGACACGGTGATGGTGGTGGGCACGCGGCGGGCCACCTCCTCCGCATGGGAGGGACCGGACAGCACCGCCACACGGGCATGAGGCAGCTCCTCCGCCAGCACCTGGGAAAAGCGCTTGAGGGTGCCGTCCTCCAGGCCCTTACCGGCGTTGACCACCACCGTGTCGGGCGCCAGGTGCTTGCCCAGTTGGGCGGCGGTGGCGCGGATGGCGAAGGAAGGCACCGCCATAATCACCATATCCGCATCGGCGGCTTCTTTGATGCGGTTGGTCAAACGGATGCCGTGGGGCAGAAACACTCCGGGCAGCCGCTCACGGTTCTCGTTGTGCAGCATTAGCTGCTCCAGTTCTTCCTGATCGTGGGACCACAGGGTCACCGTATGGTTCATTCTGGATGCTACCAGCGCCAGACCGATGCCCCAGCCACCGGCACCCAGTACGGAAATTTTACTCATTGGTCTTCTCCTCTTTCGGGGTAGCCTTTTCTCCCAGTCGACTCTCGGTGCCGTTGATAATGCGGCGGATGTTGCTGCTGTGCTTCCAGATCACGATCACCACGACGGGAAGGATCATAGCGGCAAAGAACACACAGTAATCCATAGGCATCCCATCCACCAGGCGATACAGCATAAACACCACGAAGGGGGCAATACCCTCGGCGATCACCGAACCCAGCGACACCATACGGCTGATGCCCACCACGATGATAAAGGTGCTCAGACAGATCACCGCCGCCCGCCAATCCAGCACGAACAGCAGACCCGCCGAGGCGGCTACGCCCTTACCCCCTTTGAAGCGGTGAAACAGAGGGAACATATGCCCCAGCACCACAAACAGACCGGCGGCATAGCGACCCACCAGCGCCAGCGTGGCGGTATCCGCCGCCGACACGGTATCAAAGGCGGTGATCAGCCAGCCGCCCAGCAGGGTGGCCAGCACGCCCTTACCCACGTCGCCGATAAAGGTCATAGCCGCCAGCACGGGACCATAAGCTCGCAACACGTTGGTGGCACCGGCATTGCCGCTGCCCACCTGGCGGATATCCGCCCCTTTAAACACTCGCGTCAGAATGATCGCCCAGTTCATACTGCCCAGCAGATAGGCTCCCACGGCGATCAGTATCAGCGCCAACCAGTAGTTGGCTAACAGCGACTGCATAGAATTTACCTCCTATACCATCATTTCGTGGTACGGTCTCCCTTTTCACGAACGATAAACCGTACCGGCGTACCCTCCAGGCCGAAGGTATCGCGGAACTGATTCTCCAGATAGCGCTGATAGGAGAAATGGAACAGATCAGCGCGATTGACAAAAAATACGAAGGTAGGCGGATTGGTGGACGCCTGGGTCACGTAGTATATGCGCAGACGGCGTCCCTTATCCGTGGGAGGCTGTACGCGGGCAGTGGCCTGCGCCAGCACGTCGTTGAGCATACCGGTCTTGACCCGCAGGGAGTTCTGCTCGCTGACGAACTTGATCAGTTCAAACAGACGGTCCACCCGCTGACCGGTCTTGGCGGAGATGAAGATAAAGGGAGCATAGGACATAAAGGAGAAGTCGTTGGCCAGGGATTTACGCATCTTATCCATGGTCTTATCGTCCTTTTCCACCGCATCCCACTTATTCACCGCGATGATGCAGGCCTTACCCTTTTCGTGGGCGATACCCGCCACCTTGCTGTCCTGCTCGGTGAAGCCCTCAGTGGCGTCGATCATAATCACGCACACGTCCGCCCGCTCCACCGCCATCTGGGCGCGGAGCACGCTGTATTTCTCGATGGCATCGTCCACCTTGCTCTTGCGCCGCAGACCCGCGGTGTCGATGAAGATAAAGTCGCCGTGTTTATTGTGGATATGGGTGTCGATGGCGTCGCGGGTGGTGCCGGCGATGGAGGACACGATGCTGCGCTCCTCCCCTGCCACGCAGTTGACCAGCGAGGATTTGCCTGCGTTGGGCTTGCCGATAACCGCCACCTTAATGACGTCGGTCTCCTCCGGCTCCTCGTCCTCGGCGGGCATATACTGTAACACCGCGTCCAGCAGGTCGCAGGGGCCCATACCGTGCACCGAGGACACCGCCACAGGGTCACCCAGACCCAGGTTGTAGAACTCGTAGAATTCCGCGGGAGGGGCACCGGGGGTATCGCACTTATTGACGCACAGCACCACCGGCTTGCCGCTCTTCTGCAGCATGGTGGCTACCGACTGGTCGTTGGCGGTGACGCCCGCCCGCAGGTCGGTAACCAGCACGATCACGTCCGCCTGGTCAATGGCCAGCTGAGCCTGGTCACGCATCTGCGCCAGGATCACGTCGTCGGTCTTGGGCTCGATGCCGCCGGTATCCGCCAGCATAAACTTGCGTCCCCGCCACTCACACTCCGCAAAAATGCGGTCACGAGTCACACCGGGGGTGTCCTCTACAATGGACAGCCGCTGACCGATCAGCTTGTTAAATAGGGTGGATTTGCCCACGTTGGGGCGGCCGACAACGGCCACTACGGGTTTCGCCATCAGCAATCCCCTCCTTTCATCTCAAAGAGCGCGTCAAACAATGCCGCGCCGTCGGTTTCATTGATAAACGTAATCGGGACGCCCAACGTCTGTTCCACCTGCTCCACCGACACGTCGTCCAGGAACAGGTCGCCCTCCTGCCGCAGCATATTGGCGGGCAGCAAAAGGCGATCCATAGGAACGTCCGTCAATTGTGCCATCAGATCGCCGCCGGTGATCAGACCCGACACGGTGATGGACTCGCCGAAGAAATCGTTGCGGATCGGCACCACCTGCAGCTGCACCGCCGGCCACTTATCCATAGCGTAGTCCGCCAACTCCTGCAGATAGGGGGCGGCGTCCACGCCGGTGGCGATCACCAGCCGATCGGTCTCCACAAGCAGGTCAAACTCGTCCACCGCGGCCTTAAACTCCTCCCGCAGCAGCGCCACCATACCCACGCCGTTCTCCAGCTGGGGATACTCTCCGTAGAAATCGCCGTCGGGGATGGGCAGACCCGCCCGAATGTACCACTCGTCCGAGGGGTAGAACACGCGGCTGCCGGTTTCCGCCAGCATCTTGTCACCCATCTCGGTCATCTGACGGATCACCTGCGCACTCTCCTCGGGGGTGAAGCCCCGCAGCTCCGGCAGACCCTCACGGTGCTTGGTCAGACCCACCGGCACCGCCGCTACACTGCGCACCGCAGGCGCCAACGCCGCCAGATCCTCCATACTCTTCTGCAGCTGATCGCCGTCGTTGTACCCCGGCACCAGCACCAGCTGGCAGTTGATGTCCAGACCCGCCTCGGCAAACCGATACAGATACTTAAGACAATCCCCCGCAAAGCGGTTGTTCATCATCCGACACCGCAGCTGGGGGTCGGTGGTGTGCACCGACACGTTGATGGGGCTAATGTGCATCTCGATAATGCGCTCCACGTCCTGCTCAGTCAGGTTGGTCAGAGTGATGTAGTTGCCGAACAGGAAGGACAGACGGCTGTCGTCGTCCTTAAAATACAGGCTGTCCCGCATGCCGTCGGGCAGCTGGTCGATAAAGCAGAAGATGCAGTTGTTGCGGCAGGAGCGCTGTTTGTCCATCAGGTAGGTGTCAAACAGCAGACCCAGCTCCTCATACGGCTTCTTGCGGACGGTCACCGTACGGCATTTTCCGTTTTTCTTCTGCACGGTCAGGGTCAGCTTGCTGTCCGGCATATAGAACCGATAGTCCAGCACGTCCGTGATCTCCCGTCCGTTAATGGTCAGCAGGGTCTCCCCCGCCCGCAGCCACGCGCGGGACGCAGGACTGCGCTTCTCCACGCCGCTGATAAGCACCGCCATACGGTCACCTCCTATCCAATGAGTAATGAGAAATGAGTAATGAGTAATGGACATTCGCCTGCGGCGAAGTCCGTTGAGATTTTGTGGCGTTGCCACAAAACTCGCAGGAATTCTTCGACTGGCCGACGGGCATCACGCCCGCGACAAATACCTTAAAAATCCCCTTCTTCCCCAGTATTACCCTATACTATAACATATATTTCCTAAAAAGAAAAGACCATCCCGCAAAAAAATCTGCAGAAAGACAGACCCGCAAGATGGAAAAATCCGTTTATTATTGACAAAAAGGCAAAAAGAAAAGTAGAGGAGGGTAATCCTCCTCTACTTTCAATTCCATATGGGATCGGACGATTATTCGCCGACCTTGACAATCTGCTTGCCGCCGTAGTAGCCACAGCTACCGCACAGACGATGGGCACGCTTGTACTCACCGCACTGGGGGCACTTCACCAGAGTGGGAGCGTCCAGCTTCCACAGATTGTTGCGTCGTTTGTCACGACGAGCCTTGGATGTTTTTCTCTTGGGTACCGCCATGTCAGCACCTCCTTGCATTGATGACAGAGTGTTGATTACTCTAATAATTGTCCCAAAACTGCGAGACGGGGATCGACAGACTTGCGGTTGCAGCCGCACAGTCCTTCATTGAGGTCTTTTCCGCACATCGGGCACAGGCCGCGGCAATCCTCTCGGCAGAGGCTCTTATACGGCAATTCCAGCAGGATATCCGCCATCACCAGATCGGTCAGATCCAGCTGATAGTTATCCAGCAGGATATAGTCGTCGTTCTCCTCGTTCTCGAGAGTGGTCACCAGGGTATGCTCTAAGGGGATATCATAGGTCTTGGCATAGGGGGTCAGACACCGGTCGCAAGCGCCGTGGAACACCAAGCCCGCCCGTGCCGACAATTGCACCACACCGGCCCGCACCGTAACCGCACCGGTCACACGAACGGGGTCTGTGAAGGGGCAACCGCCCTGGAACTCAACCTGTGAAAAATCCAACGCTGTATCAATGGGAAGGCTGGTGGCCTCGCCCATGAACAGGGGTCTGCACTGCAAAAGCATAGTTCACCTCAAGTGTCACGCATGATATTATATAAGAGCAGGCGGAATTTGTCAATAGACAATTTCAAATTCCGTCCTTTTTTACGAAACAGCGGGGACATGTCCCCTCATTAGTGTTCAGGTTTGTCAATAGCGACCAGCGGGACGTAGGGCTCCGCCTCGGCATCACCGATATCCCGAATGAGGATAAAGGGGGTCAGCTCGTCATCCTGGCCGGCAGGATTATCCCGAATGCGCTCCGCCAGATC
>JAZQKF010000092.1:0-3639 GCA_045542015.1 Acutalibacteraceae bacterium | reverse complement strand
TACGGTTATGTGGACAGCATCAAGGTTGAGCTGGCTTGCGACCGCGACGGCCACTCCTGGAACGATGCTACCTGCACCGATCCCAAGACCTGTGCCTGCGGCGCCACCGAGGGCGACGCTCTGGGTCACACCTACGACAACCAGTTCGACACCGACTGTAACGTCTGCGGCGAGATCCGCGACGTGGAGCTGCCCATCGTTTCCGGCGGCACCTCCGCTTCTGAGGACGTCCGCGGCGTGGCGGCTAAGTTCGTTCTGTCTGTGGGTGGCATGGGCATCGACGAGTCCACCGCTGTCTACGACAACGCTTATGTGAACGACTACAAGCTGATCTCTATGGGCGCTGTTGCTACGAACGGCGTGAGCACTGTGGATATTCCCGTTGAGTATCTGTGCGACGACGATGTGAGCGCTTCTGCTCAGTTCGCTATCCGTATTAAGAACATCCCCGAGGGTAAGGAGGACGTGGAGATCACCTTCACTCCCTACTTCACCATCGACATCGACGGCGAGCAGGTCACCATCTACGGTGAGGAAGTTGTCGCTTCCTACAACTCCGTGATGAGCTGATCCCGTCCCGTTGTCACAGCTGAATAGCTAACAAAACCCCCACCGACCGTTCGGTGGGGGTTTTCCTTTTGTTCCAACCCGACGCGGGATAGGATTCGTAGGGGACGATGCCCACATCGTCCCGGGCCGTTGTAGGCAACGGCCCCTACACCATCACTCCACCTTGCATAGAACCCGTAGGGGACGGGTTTCCCGTCCCGCATAGACACCGCCCCCGCCGCAGCGGCTTGCCTCCCTTGTAAAGGGAGGAGGACCGCCGTTAGGCGGTGGAGGGATTGTCATTAGTTATGAGTTTAGAGTTATGAGATTGCCTGCGGCAATCGTTATGAGAACCCCTGCGGGGTTCGTTTAATCCCCCAGTCTGCCCTGCGGGCAGCCAGCCCCCTTTACAAGGGGGCCTACAACCTATTCTACCTTGAATAGAACCCGGAGGGGGGGGATCTGTCCCCTTCCTTCGCAACCAAACCCCGGTCGATAGGATCCGTAGGGGATGATGGTCTCGCTGCGGATCGGTCCACTCGCGGTTCTGACAGTCCACCGGACTGTCATTCATTGCCGCTCGTGTCGCTTCGCTACCCACATCGTCCCGCCCCTACACCCGCCCTCGTCGAACACCCCACCGCGCGCCCGTCGCCGCCGAAAATATCCTAATTTCCCGGCGGCAACGTATTGACAGGCGCTTATATAATGGTATATAATAAATGATGGTCAAATGTTCTCTGCCTGACCAGCAGAGAATCACTAAAAAAGGAGGAAAACCCCTATGAAACAGTACAATGCCCCCGAGATGAAGACCCTGGCGTTCCTGCCCGAGGAGAACGTGGCTGCCGCTGCCAAGTCCAGTGATGGCACTGCCGGCGGCTCCAACCTCTACAACGACGCCGAGTTCGGCAGCTGGTAATCCGCGCGAGCGGATGACCCGTGAGCAGAGTCTGTCCCTTGCCGCCTCCTGAAGGAGGGCACGCCCCTCTTTCCCGAAACGGTGTCGGCTGTCCGACCCGCCTCCCGAAACGGTAACGGATCCCCCTGCTCCGAAGCAAAGATACTATAATTTAGGAGGAAACAAAAATGAAAATGCGTAAACTTATTGCCGTTCTGGCGGCGGCACTGATGCTGTTCAGCATCCTGCCCATCTCCGCCATGGCGGCGGACACCTACGAGCTGGCCAGCTCTATCGCGGTCGGCGACACTGTCGTGCTGGCTTGCACAAGCAAGAGTATGGAGTTGAACGGAATCTCCACCACCAGCACCAAGTACGGTCTGGGCGTTGCCTACACCGGCGCTCCTGTCGGTGCTTATGCTTTGACTGTTGAAGAAGGATATACCGCCGGCACCTATTCTTTCAAGTGCCCGAACGATCAGTATCTGTACTGGACTTCCGGCAACAGCTTGAACACCAACGCAACCAAGAATGCCAACACCTCTTGGACCGTGTCTTTTGATGGCGACAACGCGATCATTCTGAACGCAAAGGATAACGCCCGCAAGCTCCAGTGGAATGCCAACAGCCCTCGTTTCGCTTGTTATACCAGCGCCCAGACCGCTGTTCAGCTGTTCAAGCTGGTCACCGGCGGCACGGACGAGCCCGAGTGTGAGCACGTGTGGGTCGAGGCTGACTGCTATACCCCCAAGACCTGCTCCGTGTGCGGTGAGACCGAGGGCGAGGCTCTGGGTCACAACTACGTTGAGGATATTATCGACGCTACCTGTACCGCTACCGGTACCGCTACCTATGAGTGCTCTGTGTGCGGTCATAGCTACGATGAGGAGATTCCTATGATCCCTCACGACTACGTGGATGGTTTCTGCTCCGTCTGCGGCGCTGAGGAGCCCAACTTTGCTACCATCGATTTAAGCGATAATCAGAATCGTACCGAACTCACAACGTCTGTGCAAAAATGGGAGCAAAACGGCATCACCGTCACCAACAACAAAGGCAGCTCCACTTCTAATGTTGCAGATTACACTCCGCCCCGTTTTTACAAGAGTTCGGAGGTTGTTATCTCCTACATCGGCAATATGACTAAGATCGAGTTCACCGCCAGCAGTGCTACCTATGCAGCTGCTCTCGCCGCGGGTGACTTCACCGGCGCCACTGCTACTGTTGACGGCTCTGTCGTTACGTTCACTATAGATCCTCCCGTGAACTCTTTTTCTATTGTTATGACCGGCGGACAGGTGCGCATGGGTAATTCCATCACTGTATACGGCACTTCCTCCGGTGAGGACTCCGATTGCGAGCACGATTACGTTGCTACCGAGACCGAGCCCACCTGCGGCGCGGCCGGCGTGATTACCTACACCTGCTCTCTGTGTGGCGCCAACTACACCGAGGAGGGCGCTCCCGCCACCGGCGAGCACACCTATGAGGGCTACGTCTGCTCCGTGTGCGGTGTCATCAACTATCCCGCGGAGGGCGACGAGTTGACCATTCCCGAGGCTACCGCCCTGGGCGTTGTGCATCCTTCCAATACTTACTCCGAGAACAAGTATTATGTCACCGGCGAGATCACTGGATACTACGGTGATAAGTATGCTACCTACGGCAACGTCTACATTAAGGATGCCGAGGGCAACACCCTGCTGATCTACGGCCTGTACAGCGCCGATGGCTCTACCCGTTATGACGCGATGGATGTTAAGCCTGTTATCGGCGACACCATTACCGTGTACGGTGTTATCGGTAGCTTTAACAGCACCGCTCAGATGAAGAATGGCTGGGTGGTCGAGCATACCGCTCACGAGCACGCCTACGACAACGATTTCGACACCGACTGTAACGTCTGCGGCGAGATCCGCGGCGTCGAGCTGCCCATCGCCAAGGTTGGCGTCTCCGCTTCTGAGGATGTCCGCGGCGTGGCTGCTAAGTTCGTTCTGACTGTGGATGGCATGGGCATCGACGAGACCACCGCTATCTACGACAACGCCTATGTGAACGACTACAAGCTGATCTCTATGGGCGCTGTTGCTACGAACGGCGTGAGCACTGTGGATATTCCCGTTGAGTATCTGTGCGACGACGATGTGAGCGCTTCTGCTCAGTTCGCTATCCGCATTAAGAACATCCCC
>JAZQKF010000091.1:0-2687 GCA_045542015.1 Acutalibacteraceae bacterium | reverse complement strand
TTGTTCGTAGTGGGGTTGTAGAAGCGCACGTTGCGGAACACATCCTCGGATGCGGATGATACGGGGCCCGTGAGGGCGCACACCCGTGCGAACTCGGAGGGCGTGAGGAACAGCCATGAGAGGGTGATCTGACGCTTGACGGCGCCGAGGTCGGCGACCATGGTGAACTCGACGTTGCGTTCGGCCTGCTCGAAGATGGACATGGGCAGGACCTTGTATGACGAGGGAGTGGGAAGGGGGACGTAGCTTCCCCCTGAGTTGATGCTTATGATGTCGTCGGACATGGTTAACGTTGTTTAGAACGGTGAAGGGGGATATAAGGGGTTTTGGGAGATTGTTATAGATTGTATGTTCAGGAGGCCCCTACTCTTTCGAAATATAGATCTTCAGGATACCCATCCCATATCACAGAAATAGAATCTAAATTCACATTGGAGGGTACTTGATACACGATTTTCGTATCAACTGATCCCGAAGGCAATATTTCGCCAACCCCACTTACATATCCAGGGTATGAAAAAGTATAGGTGCTGTATTTGTAAGTCACTCCTTGACATTCGAGATCAAAAAATGATGGCCCCAACAATATGCCCTGATCATAAGAATTGTTGACGATATTGTACGATACTATGACAAATTTGTACCCTTCAGAAGATTCTCTTTCTCCATAGTTTGTTGTTATGGAATCGGATTCTTCCAATGCATATTGTACATATCCCGGTCTGTCTTCTAAATCAGGCCCACCAAATCCACCGTGGACATCAAAACCAATCATTATGCCAACAATTATGAGCGCAAGTGATGCTGCGATAATGCTTCCATTACTGGCATTTAGTTTCATGAAAATATCATGAAAATGGTTTGTATAAAAGAGTTTTTTAGAATCTTGTGGTATTTCCACGGCGTAAAGCCACTTGTTGGTTGTACTTGTACATCTGTTCTGCCAGAACTCTGCCGTCCAATTCGATGGTGACACGGATGTCCTTGTCCTGAGAATTATATCCTTGTCCATTGATGGCCAGTGCCCGGAGTACAGCTTGCTCAATCATGCTCTCAGGTGCAACGACCTCACGCTCGCGCGTGTTGTCTCCTATGCCAATTATCTGAGGATTATTGGGTGCGAACACCCCACCATTGGCATAACCCTTGACTGTGCTTTTACTACGTAGGTAGTCCGCTTCAATATCTTTCTGATTTGCCCAGAAATCATTACCCTCGGGATCATTCCATTCTGCTTTGAGATTTTCCCATAATGATGTAGGTTTGCTCTGTTTGGAATCCAATTTATTTGATAGTGCGATTGCAGTTTGCAAATCACTTATGAACCCTTGTATTTCCGAATCGACCATTTCAATTAAAGGCAATATCTCCTCAGTAGCTAGTCCAACAGTCTTCTTGATCTCATTGATCAATTCTTTGAACGTATTTTGCATCCTTAATGCAAGTTCTGCAGTGATTATTCCAAAATCTGCCAATAAATCAGTAGTCAATGTTGAAAACGATGTACGTAATGCTTTATCGGTTTCCTCTAAAGCAACCTCACGCATTGATTTGATTTCATCTAGAGTGTATTTTGACTGCCCTAAATTAAACTCATTTACTCTATCTATGTACTCTTGCTCTATCTTCTGCTTGCTCTGCTCGTGTAGGATTAAAGCATTTTCCATTTCCTGATAGAATTGATCCATCCTGTCTGCCTTCTCCTCAGCGGATAGATCAGCAGTGGCCATCTCGGTGTCGAGCATCCAGTCGAAGTAATCACCGTATTTGTCGCGGAGTTGGTCAGCAGATTGCACTCCGCCCTCCAGTATCGTGTCCCAGAGGGGATCCATGTACGTGGCGGCACCTTCTGGATCCGTCAAGAATAGATCGGACCATTCCTTGAAAGCGCCTTCCCAATTCGCCCCTCCTGCAGGGTTCTGTAGAGTATTTTGTGGGTTGAGTACGAACAGCTTATCGAACCCTGCCAGCCCCAACAAAGTTGATTGAAGGTCCTCAGCATCCTTGTTCAGGGTTTCCAAAGCCTCATCCAAAGTGTTGGTTGAGGAAGTGGCCTTTTCTACTTCTTTTTTGAAGACCTCTCCGAATCCAAGTGCTCCAGATATGGAATTAATCGTATCTGTCAGATCATCAATCTTCTCTGATATCTCGTCAATTATACCTGAGAACTTCTCCGCCGCATAGGTGACTGCAGGTCCGAACAACTCTCCCAAGGACTCCTTCAGTTCATTCCCAGAAGCCTGCAACCTGTTAAGGGATGCCGTAGCAGAGTCCGCGGACTCCCCGTACAGGCCCATCTTGTCCCCATGCTCTTCCATGATAAGGGCATAGGCTGCCTGTTGCTTCGCCAATACGGTAAGCTCTCCCGATGCGGATGCCAGACTCAGTTCCATGGCCTTGGCTTGAAGTGCGGCCTCGTCGAACCCCGATGCCAGCTTCTCCAGTGCCTCCTCCCCACCACCTACGGCGAGGTCCTTGAGCCAGTCCTGTATCTGCTCCGTGTCGTACTGGGGATAGAACTTGGAAAGATCGTAGGAGATCTGCGTGAAGTCCTCTGCCATCCTCAGGGACTCGGACATCGAGTTGCCCGCACGCAGGAATCCCTCGTTGAGGTCCGCCATGAAGCGGTAGACCTCGGTGTCGTAGACCCCGTATGCGTCGGCGAGGTCACTGGCCCATGCCTTGGC
>JAZQKF010000090.1:0-4373 GCA_045542015.1 Acutalibacteraceae bacterium | reverse complement strand
ATGGCTACGATCCGACTTCGTGGTCGGCAGGGGCGGTTTCATTTACACAAACGCGGCGTTTACCCGATGGCCTCGGTCACCGCCTGCTTGAGCATATCGTAGGTGACGGAGGACACAAACACGTGGGTGATCACGCCGTTCTTATCCAGCACCAGGGTGTAGGGATAGGCGTTGTTGCGCCCACCCAGGGTGGTGTAATAGCCGTTCTCGATGTTGCCGCCCTCGGGGATGTAATCGTAGGCGAACACCATCTTGGTGTCGGGATAATGGTCGGCGATATAGGCGGGGGCGGTGTTGGTGGCCATACCGTGGGCGGCCACCACCGTCACCTGACCGTCGTATTCGGCGGCGATGCGGTCGAAGAAGGGCAATTCGTTGACGCAGGGGGTGCACCAGGTGCCCCAGAAGTTGATCACCGTCACCTTGCCGGTGGCGGAGGGGTCGATGGTGTCGCCGGTGGGACCGTTGCCGTCCACCACCGTCAGGTCGTAGCCATAGCACAGGTCGCCCACCTGATTACCGCGGTCCTGCTGACCGACGGGGTTGGGGGCGGGGGAGGTCTCCTGCAGGGCGAAGTGGGTGACCGAGCCGATCAGCACCACCGCCATCACCACCGCTACGATGCTGCGCACCACGGTGCGGGCGGTCTTGTGCTTGCCGTCGTCCGACTGGTTCACCAGGAACTTGGGACCCTTCCAACGAATGGCGTCGGTGGGGCACACCGCCGCGCACTCGCCGCAGCTGATGCACTCCTGATCGCCCACCTGATGGATGTCCATTTTGCAGTGGGCGATGCACTTGTTGCAGTGGACGCATTTGTCCTCATCCAGCTTGATGCCGAATACCGACAGCTTGTTAAACAGACCGTACAGCGCACCCAGCGGGCACAGGAATCGGCAGAACAGACGGAATACGAAAATACAGCCCACCAGGATGCTCACCATCATCAGGAATTTCCAGGTGAAGATGGGACCCAGCATGGAGAAGAAGCTGTCGTTGACCTTGTTGGACAGCAGGGTCATACCGCCCTCCAGCGTGCCGGCGGGGCATATGTACTTACAGAAGGCGGGTAGGGGGGTGTCCCGCAGGGCATACAGGATGGGAATGATGAATACGAACACCACCAGAATCACGTACTTGAGATAGGACAGCACGCGGGTGACGGGGCTTTTTTTCACCTTGGGGGTCTTGAGCTTATACAGCCACTCCTGCACCAGACCAAAGGGGCACAGCCAGCCGCAGATCATACGTCCGAACATAATGGAGTACAGCAGCAGGGTGCCGCCCACGTAGAATAGGGTACTGCGCTGGGCGCTGAAGGAGCCCTGCAGAGAGCCCAGGGGGCAGGCGCCCACCGCGCCGGGGCAGGAATAGCAGTTGATGCCCGGCGCGCACACCACCTTGGTGTTGCCGGTGTAGATGTTGCCGGTGACGAAGCCCTTTAGATTGGCGTTGAACAGCACCGCAAAATACAGCTGCATCCACTTGCGCTTGGTGGGCCAGTATTTCTTGAAAAATCCGATTATTTTCTTCATCCCGATCACCCCAATCCGATGCACTCGGTGCAGATGTTGATGGCCTTGGTCAGCACGTCCGCCCAGCCGTCATAGGTCAGACCGCCGGCGATAAAGCCGATGGCCACACCGATGATGACACACCGCGCGACGGTGATGCCCACCGCCTTTTTCGGGGCGGGGGCGGGGGCAGGCTGACCGGGCAGCTGCCGCAGCAGAGCGATCTCGCGACGGATGCTGACACGGCTGTAGTAGGCGGTGAACACGCCGTAGGCGAAGGGGATACCCACGCAGGGCAGCAGCACCCACATAGCGGCGATCATAGAGCCGTTGATATTCTCCATGGTGAAATGGGCAAAGTCCAGCGCATACCACAGAAACACCGCCGCACCCACGGCCAGCAGACCCAGGGTGATGCCGCGGTGGAGCAGGCGGCTGTTATGCTCCTTGCGGATGGCGGCGGCCAGCTCGGGGGAGCACACCTCACCCACGTCGCGGCTGAGTAGCCGTTTGAGCACGGCGCGGTCACGGTCGGGGTCCGCCTCGTCCGCGGTGGGGAGCAGGGGGTGCAGGATGATACCCACCGCCAGCAGCCCCAGACATACGTACAGCGGCACCGCAATACCGTTCAGGGCGGCGGCTACCACCTCGCGGGTAAAGGGGTGGTCGCCGGTGCGATAGATGCCCACGCAGGCCTCCATCAGCAGCACCGCCGCCACCGCCAGCATCAGGGTGACCAGTACGTAGTAGACCACCCGTATGATTTTTTTGGTTTTTTCGTTCATAGCTTCCTCCTGACGAAATTCTCTCATCATCATAGCACAATTCTGCCGAAATGTAAACGCCTGCAGGCGTGAAATGATGAATATGGTGGAAATAACAAAAAAATTCATAAAATATTTTAACAATTTACCACACAAAACTATTGCTTTTTCCATCTAAAAAAGGTATTATATAGGATGGTATACCCTGGAGTACTATGCTGTGCTATATAATATTACATAACATATGCTTCGGTACAGTAACGAATTCTGTCGAAGAAAGGAAACCGTTCATGAAAAAGACACACACCACTCACATTCTGCGCTCCTGCCTGAGCCTGTTGCTGGCGGCTGTTATGCTGGTCAGCATGGTGCCGGCGGTGCTGGCCACCGATGGTGCTGCAGAAACCACCGTCCAGAACGGCAATATACAGCTGCTGGACGGACTGAAGTTCGATTATTCGGACTATCTCAACAGCGAGGTGGCCTTCCGCCTGCCGGACGGCATCGCTGAGGATGAGGAGATATCGGTCATCATCCGTCACGACGTACCGTCGCTGATGGACGCCTATGATAAGACCGATAAGACTATGAGCCTAAAGGAGTATGCGACCACCGACGAGGCGGCTGAGGTGCTCCGCCGTATCCGCACCCGTCAGGAGGCCATCCTGACCGCTCTGGACGAGCAGGGCGTGGAGTACGAATTGGGCGAGGAGTACGATACGCTGTTCTCCGGCTTCGAGCTGCTGATCAAGGGTGGCGACTATACCGTCACCTGTATGACCATGGCAGACGGCGAGAGCGTGGTGCTGGGCAACAAGTATAAGCCCCAGGAGGCTCAGCTGGTGGAGAACGACGTTAACGTGTACGAAACCGGTATCTTTAACGCCTCCGACGTGCCCTATGACGGCACCGGTATGGTGGTGGCGGTTCTGGACACCGGTCTGGACTCCAATCACTCCGCTTTCTCTCTGGATAATTTCACATCCGATCAGCTGGGTCTGACCTATGAGGACGTTAAGAAGCTGGTGGGCAAGACCAAGGCATATGAGTGGGCCAAGGGTCTGTCCGTTGACGATGTGTTCATCAATAATAAGGTTCCTTTCGGCTACGACTACGCGGATAACGACCCCGACGTGTATTCCACCCACAACAACCACGGCACCCACGTGTCCGGCGTCATCGTAGGTAAGGACGATACCATTACCGGTGTGGCGCCCAACGCCCAGCTGGTGTCCATGAAGATCTTCTCCGACGTAGAGGATTCCGCTATGAGCTCCTGGATCCTGGCGGCTCTGGAGGATTGTGTGATTCTGGGCGTGGACGTTATCAATATGTCCCTGGGTACCGCCTGCGGCTTTGACCACGAGACCGAGGAGGAGCTGCTGGACGGTGTGTACGACCGCCTGCGCAAGGCGGGCATCGCCGTTGTGGTGGCCGCCTCCAACTCCTACAACTCCGCCTACGGCTCCGAGGCCAACGGTAACCTGCCCTTGACCTCCAACCCCGACAGCGGCACCGTGGGCTCCCCCGGTACATACGCAGGCACCCTGTCTGTGGCGTCGGTCAACGGCGTGGAGACCCCCTATATCAAATACGGCGATTCCATCATCTACTTCGATGAGGCCAATGACAACGCCGGTAAAGAGAAGCACTTCTTCGACACCTTGCTGGGTGACGGCGAGGGCAAGCAGATCGAGTACGTGACCGTCCCCGGCGTGGGTCGTTCCGCGGACTACACCGGTCTGAACGTCAAGGGCAAGATCGCGCTGGTGCGCCGCGGCTCCAACACCTTCGAGGAGAAGGCGCTGATCGCCGAGGCCCAGGGCGCGGCGGGTATCATCATCTACAACAACGTGTCCGGTGAGATCAAGATGAACATCGGTGACGCCACCCTGGCGGTGTGCTCCATCTCTCAGGACGACGGCGAGGTGCTGGCGGCTGCCGGTTCCGGTATGCTGAACATTGACAAGTCCCAGACCTCCGGTCCCTTTATGTCCGACTTCTCGTCCTGGGGTCCCACCCCCCGCCCGGGCATTAAGCCGGGGATCACCGCCCACGGCGGCCACACTCTGTCCTCCGTGGCCGGCCGCGGGGC
>JAZQKF010000089.1:0-2244 GCA_045542015.1 Acutalibacteraceae bacterium | reverse complement strand
ACATGGCTACGATCCGACTTTCCCCCTGATAATAACCGACAATGGCCAGCACGTTTTCGCCGGGATAAACCAGAGCCGTTACATCTACTGTATCATAGACTTTATGCTCCGGATAGTCGGCGTATTGAGAAGCGGGGACGTGAGTGCCGTTCACATACAGCGCATAGCGAGAGTCTGCACTAACATAAAGCGTGATTTTGCCATGGGTTTCTGGCAGAGAGAAGGTGCGCCGAAAATCCACGTATTGGTTTACTGTACCGCAGTCACTTAACCAAATCCAACGAGCGGGAGAGAGGGGGTTAGACATAGGTCGGCACCTCCCTTAAACGGTTGCGGGTAATGGTATGCGGAATGTGTGACGGCCTCCGCACAGAATGTGCGTCTGCCCGCCAAAGGGCAATGTGAGGTGTCCTTCAACAGCGGTGGGTATCTGGACAGTCAACGTCAAAGCTCCCTGCTCTTTGCGCCATTGTAGCGAAATGTCACCACGCACAGTTCTGACCGTACACAGCAGGGAGTTCAGTCCATGAGGGATGAGAGGGGAAACTCTGGCTGCACGATAGCCGGACTCCAGCGGTTGTATACCGGCTAAATGAGTGAACAGTGCTGCTCCGATACCGGCAAACATAGCGTGATTGTGCGTCTGCATACCGCCCTTTTCCATCCATTGTTCCCACAGGGTGGTGGCGTTGCGGTCGATCTGCCAGCCGAAGCTGGGGAAGGTGGTGCCTGTGAGTACGCGATAAGCGACATCGGCCTTGTTGGCGGCTAGCAGCACATCCAACAGGTAGCGTGTGCCGTAGATGCCGGTACGTATCGTATAATCGGTGGTTTCCAACTGCCGCACGATGTACTGGAGAGCCTGTTCTTTTTGTTCCGCGGATCCAATATCGAATGCCAGCGCAAGAACGTTGGGGGTCAAACTTTCACCGAAGTTACCGGCTTGCTGCCAAAAGGCGGTGCAATACGCTTTGTCGACCTCGGCGCTATACGCCTGTAAGCGAGCGGCATCTTCGCAACGCCCCAGCAGTTCAGCCATTTCACCGGTGATTTTTAGCATATGAGCGAGCAGTGCCGTATTGACTTGCGGCACATCGGCGTATGACCCTTCAAAGGAGCCGGTAAGACTGGGAGCGCACCAATCGCCGAAGTTTTCGGTAATGAGCCCCTGCTCATTTCTTCTTTCCAACAATTCATCCAGATAGGCATAGATAGTGGGGTAATACGTTTCTACGATCTGGCGATCGCCGGTATAGCGCCACAAATGATGACAAAGCAACACAAAATCTCCAGACCAATCCGGGCTTTTTGTCGTGCCGGCGGTAGAGCGCAACCAGGTGCTGTAATAGCCGTGCATATCAAAGATGTGCATGGCAGTCTCTTCGTAAGTGGCAGAGTCCATCTGGCAGGGGGTGCGTTCGTCTCGGCAGGGACAGTCGGAGGGATAGCTCATCATATTGCTGCGGATGCTCCAGCGCAGGTTCTGATAGAGACGGTTTATGTATGGGTTGTCGGTGACGAAGACGCCGGTCTCTTGGACGGCGGTGTGCATAACTACGCCGGTGATGTCCTGGGCGGTGGGGGTGCCGGGATATCCCTCGATTTCCACGTAACGGAACCCGTGATAGGTGAACCGGGGCTGATACACCTCTTCGCCGTCTCCACGAAGGACATAGGTATCCACTACCTTGGCCCAGCGGTTGGTATAAACGTCCAGTTCGCCGTTTTCGTCGATATCTTCGGCGTGGCGTAGAATAACGGTATCACCGGCGGCACCTTGTACCCGCAGACGCACTACGCCTGCGAAGTTCTGTCCCATATCGGCGACCCAGTTGCCGGCCGCGTTTTGCCAAAGAGCAATAGGATGCAGATATTCCATTTCTTTGATGGGGGGAGCGGGCGTGGAAATCAAAGGGATGGTGGATGCATCGCCTACAAATACCGGCTGCCAGCCATCGGTTTCTGTCATCCAATCGGATTCCAGGGTGGCATCGTACCACTCGCCGTGATAGATGCCGTTTTGCAGAATAGGACTTTGCGGGTGGTATTGCCATTGGCCATCGGCGGGTATGAAAGCATGGCTACCGTCGGCATACCGCAGGCTGATAAGCACCAATGCCTGCTTAGCGCCGGAATATCGCCAACCCCATTCGTTAAAGGCGTCGTTATATCCATCGCCCAGCCACAGCCCAACCCGGTTATCTCCCATGTGGAGATAAGGGGTCAGGTCATAGGTGTCGTAGG